>JBKBTU010000369.1:0-1825 GCA_046290715.1 Sphingomonas sp.
CGACGGGGCGACTCTCGCTGCTCGACCGCGGTTTCGCTTATGCGATCGCGCATATCCGCGGGGGCGACGACCTCGGCCAGCAATGGTACCATGACGGCAAGCTCGAGAAGCGCGCCAACACGTTCAACGACTTCGTCGACGTCGCCCAGGGGCTGATCGACGGGGGCTGGACCAAGGCGGGGCGGATCGCCACCGCGGGGCGCTCTGCGGGCGGCGAGCTGATGGGCGCGGTGGTCAATTCCGATCCCGACCTGTGGGGCGCGGTGATCGCCGACGTGCCGTTCGTCGACGTGCTCAACACGATGCTCGACGCCGACCTGCCGCTGACGCCGGGCGAATGGCCCGAATGGGGCAACCCGATCGAGGACAAGGCGGCGTTCGACCTGATCCGCAGCTATAGCCCTTACGACAACGTCGTCGCGCAGGCCTATCCGCCGATGTTCATCTCGGGCGGGCTCAACGATCCGCGCGTGACCTATTGGGAACCGGCGAAGTGGGCGGCGAAACTGCGCGCCACCAAGACCGACGACAATCTGTTGCTGCTCAAGACGAACATGGGCGCAGGGCACGGCGGCAAGTCCGGGCGGTTCGAGTCCCTGCGCGAGGCCGCGGAGGAGCACGCCTTCGTGCTCTGGCAAATGGGAATCGACGGCTGAGTATCGAAACACTGATCGCCCGATATGGGCTGGCCGCGGTCTTCCTGGGCGCAGGGATCGAGGGCGAGACGATGGTGCTCGCCGGCGGCCTGTTCGCGCATGAAGGGATGCTGTCGCTGCCCGGTGCGATGATCGCCGCGGCGGCGGGCTCGTTCGCCGCCGACCAGGCCTTCTTCGCCGCCGGGCGCCGCTTCCGCGCCACGCGCTGGGTGCAGCGGGCGCAGGGCAAGCCCGCCTTCGCCAAGGCGCTTGAGACGCTGGAGCGCCACCCGATCGGCTTCATCTTCGCCTTCCGCTTTCTCTACGGCCTGCGCACCGTCAGCCCGATCGCGATCGGCACCAGCCACGTGCCGACGCGCACCTTCCTGTGGATAAATGCGGTGGCGGCGTGCCTGTGGGCGGTGCTGTTCACCACCCTCGGCTATGTGTTCGGCACCGGGATCGCCGAACTGCTCGGCCGCTACCGTCCGCATGGCCGGCAGTGGCTTTGGGTGGCGCTGGCGGCGCTGGTGCTGGGGATCGCCGTAGCCGGGGTGCGGTGGTGGCGGCGGAGAGGGACATGAGCTTCACGCTGACGATCACCGCTGGGCCGGACGACATCGACGAACTCGGCCACGTCAACAATGCGGTGTGGGTGCGCTGGATCCAGGACATCGCGGTCGCGCATTGGCAGGCGGTGGCGCCGCCCGACCAGCGCGATGCCTACGTCTGGGTCGTGACCCGGCACGAAATCGACTATCGCGGCAACGTGGTCGCCGGGGAGAGCGTGACGGGCGAGACCTGGGTGCCGGAACCGCCCAAGGGCGCCCGCTTCGACCGCCACGTCCGCTTCACCGGCGCGGATGGACGGGTGAAGGTGGAGGCGGTGACGACCTGGGCGCTGCTCGACCGCGCGACGGGGCGATTGCTGCGCGTGCGGCCCGAGGTGGCGGCGCCGTTCCTGTCACACTGATCGTCACCCCAGCGCAGGCTGGGGTCTTCTGCTTGGCGGGGGTGAGGCGCGCCACAAAGAGATTCCAGCCTGCGCTGGGGTGACGCGAATTTGGAAGCAGCGGATCAGGCGAGCTTATCGAACAGATCGCGCCAGTCGGGATTCACGCTTTCGATCAGCCTGATCTTAACGCCCGCTTCCACGCCTTCATCGCCTTTTCGCGGGCGATCGCATCCTC
>JBKBTU010000370.1:0-1817 GCA_046290715.1 Sphingomonas sp.
CCTGGGCGGCGATGGCGTTCCATCCGATCGAGGCGCTGACCGGGGCTGTGGCAATTCCGCTACTGGTGCTGGCAATTCCGATCCACGTCACCGCTCTGGGCTTCGTGCTCGCTGTCATGACGGTTATGGGCGTGACCAACCACATGGGGTGGGAGGTTTTCCCGCGGTTCATGTGGCGGGGGCCATTGGGGGCATGGCTGATCACCGCCAGCCATCACCAACGCCACCATGAGCAATACGGGTGTAACTATGGGCTCTACTTCCGCTTCTGGGATCGCCTGTGCGGCACCGACCGCGGGGTCGGCGACTTCGCGCGCTCGCATGCCCGGGCGCATGCCCGCGCGCAGGGCCGCCCGGCTGGCGGTGCTGGTGCCCGCGGCGATGCTGGCGGTGGGCGCCGCGCCGATCGCGCGGCTTGACGTCGGCGTCGACCATATGCGCTCGGCCAAGGGGCTGCTGCGCGTCTGCCTGACCGCCGATCCCGACAATTTCCCCGCCTGCGTCGACGATGCCGATGCGATCACCCGCTCGGTGCCCGCGGGCGCGCATGCGATGCGCTTCGACGGCCTGCCGCTCGGCACCTACGCGGTGGCGGTGATCCACGACGAGAACGGCAACGCCAAGCTCGACACCTTCGCCGGCATCCCGCGCGAAGGCTTCGGCTTTTCGCGCAATCCGGCGATCCGCTTCGGCCCGCCGCGCTTCGCCGCCGCGCGCTTTGCGGTCACAAGTGATGCAAACCGGCAACAGATCACGATGCGTTACATCCTCTAGGCCGCCGGCGGGGGAGCATAACGGACATACCCGCGTTACGCCCACGTAACAGGTTTGGAGCTACCCCCCTTGTCCGCCAAGATCATCCTGCCGTTGGCCCTTGCGGCGTCATCCCTTGCCGCGCCCGCCCTCGCGCAGACCGTGCCGCCCGACACCGGTTCGGTCGCCAGCACCGCCGCCGAGTTCGACCTCGATCGCGACACGATCACCGCGGGCGTCGCCGGCGTCTACCTGACCGATTACGAAGGCTCGAACGACTATCGCTTCGTGCCTGCGCCCGCGGCGATCGGCTCGATCAAGGGCTACAGCTTCACGCTCGCGGGCAACCGCCTCAGCGTCGACCTGATCAAGAACCAGCCGGGGCCGGTGTGGGACATCCAGGCCGGGCCGGTCGGCGTCGTCAACTTCAACCGCAGCAGCATCAAGAGCATCGACGATCGCCGCGTCCGCGCGCTCGGCGAGGTCGACACCGCGATCGAGCTCGGCGGCTATGTCGGCATCGGCAAGACGGGCGTCATCACCAGTCCCTACGACAAGCTGTCGGTGACGCTCAGCTACCGCCACGACGTCGCCGGCGCGCACGACAGCGGCATCTGGCAGCCGAGCGTCAACTATCTCACCCCGCTCAGCACCATGGCGGGGGTCGGCCTTTTCGCCACCGCCGAACGCGCCGGGCGCGGCTATGCGACGACCTATTTCTCGGTCACGCCGCAGCAGACGATCGCGAGCGGGCTGCCGACCTATTCCGCGCGCGGCGGCTGGAAGAACTATACGCTCGGCGGCCTTGCCACCTATTCGCTGACCGGTAACCTGCTGCAGGGGTGGAAGGTCGTCGCCGGCGGCACCTATCGCCGCATGCTCAACGACTTCGCCGACAGCCCGCTGGTCAGCGTCGCGGGGTCGAAGAACCAGTGGCTCGGCGCGGTCGGGCTCGCCTACACCTTTTGAAGCGCGCGACGGATGAGGGCAGCGCGCCGATAGGGCTAACCGCTGAGCTTGCCCGTCGCGACCACCTCGATGCCGTCCTGCGGCGCGAAGGCGAG
>JBKBTU010000371.1:0-1787 GCA_046290715.1 Sphingomonas sp.
GGCGGGGGGGGGGGGGGGGCCGCGCCCGGCGGGGGGGGGCGCGGCCCCCCCCCGCCACAAGCGGCTGCACTGCTTGGCTGCCCCTCCGTCACCGCTGCGCGGCGTCACCTCCCCGTGCCGGGGAGGACTTATGACCCCGCCAGTTGCTTCGCGATCGCCTCGAGCTGGTCGGTCGCGGCGTTCCAGCCGGCTTCGAAGCCCATCGCGGCGTGAGTGTCACGCGCCTCGGCGGTCCAGTGGCGCGCGGTGGCGGTGTAGCGGGTCTTGCCGTCCTCTTCGGCGAAGTCGTCGATGCGGACCATGAACGGGCCGGCCGGCATCCAACCGGCGGTGAAGGCGTCGGTGGAGACGATGCGCCGGCCCGGCACGACCTCCAGATAGACGCCCTCCAGCCGGTTCTCCTCGCCGTTCGGGCCGCGCATCACGATCTCGGACCGGCCGCCCGCGTGGAGTTCCTGCGTCACGAATTCGGCCCGCCACGGCCGCGGGCAGAACCACGCCCCCGTATCCTCGGTCCAGGCGCGCCAGACCGCGTCGACGGGCGCATCGATCAGCCGGGTGATGGACAGTTCGTAGCTCATTTTACGTCTCCGCGTACCGCCGCCTCGATCACGGCATGATCGATCTTGCGCATCCCCATCATCGCGGTGAAGGCGCGGGCGCGCGCATCGGGATCGGGATGCGACAGCGCCGCGGTCAGCACGCGCGGCACGATCTGCCAGTTGATCCCCCAGCGATCGGCGCACCAGCTGCAGGCATGCTCCTGCCCCCCGTTGCCGACGATCGCGTCCCACAGCCGGTCGGTCTCGTCTTGCGTATCGGTGAAGATCTGGAACGAGATCGCCTGGCCGTGCGCCACGCCGCCCCCGCCGTTGAGGCCTAGGAACGGCGTACCGCAGACGGTGAACTCCACCGTCAGCACGTCGCCCGCCTGGCCCGCAGGATAGTCGCCGGGGGCGCGGGTGATCGCGTCGATCCGGCTGTCGGGGAAGGTCGCGGTGTAGAAGCGCGCCGCCTCTTCGGCCGCACCGTCGAACCACAGGCAGACCGCCAGCGCTTTGGTCGCTCGTGCCATCATGCCGCTCCCTTGCGCGGGCCGACCAGCCCGAGCTGATGGCCATGCGGGTCGAGGATGTTGGCCGAATAATCGCCGCCGGGGATCGCGTCCGGCCCCTGGATGAGTGTGCCGTCCTGTGCCTGGGCGGTGGCGATCGCGGCGTCGATGTCGGGAACGAGGATATAGCTGTTCCACCGCGCCGGTGCGCCGGTGCGCGCGCTCGACATCACCGCGCCGGGGCGCACCCCGTCGGCGCTGCCGAGGAAGGCATATTCGCCCATGTCGCCCATCGGCATCGCGCCTTCCTTGGTCCAGCCGAACAGGTCGCCGTAGAAGGCGAACGCCCCATCCGGGTCGGGCGTCGCCAGTTCGATCCACACCGCGTGGCCGAGCGCATCGGGCGCCTGCTTGAACGGGCGGCCCGGCGCCTCGCGATCGGGCTGCATCAGCGTCAGCGCGACGCCCTGCGGATCGAGCAGCATTGCGAAGCGGCCGACGTGCGGAATGTCCATCGGCCCGAAGACGGTGCGGCCGCCCAGCGCGCCCGCCTTGGCGAGGGTCGCATCGAGATCGTGCGCGAGGCAGTAGATCGACCAGCCGGTCGGCGCGCCCGCGGGCATCGTCGGCGGTGGCGTCATCATCCCGGCGACGCCTTCGCCGTCGGGGGCGGTGGCGATGAGGTAGCCGCCATGCTCCGGCATCGGCGAGGCCTGCGTCGTCCAGCCGATCA
>JBKBTU010000372.1:0-1770 GCA_046290715.1 Sphingomonas sp.
TGCCGTTTTCGCAAGTCCGGTACGGATTCATACGGATGCCGTAGCGTCATTGCGCAAACGAAAAAGGGGCCCGGCGCGGATGAAGCGCCAGACCCCCTTTCAATGGGTGTTCCGGGGGCCGCGATCAAGCAGCCGCCTGGACCTCCGCCACAATCTTCTTCGCTGCGTCGCCCAGATCATTGGCCGGGACGATGGCGAGACCGGAGTTCGCCAGGATCTCCTTGCCCTGCTCGACATTGGTGCCTTCGAGGCGGACGACCAGCGGGACCGAGAGGTTCACTTCCTTCGCCGCGGCGACGATGCCCTCGGCAATGATGTCGCACTTCATGATCCCGCCGAAGATGTTGACGAGGATGCCCTTCACCGCCGGATCGGCGAGGATGATCTTGAACGCGGCGGTGACCTTTTCCTTGTTCGCGCCGCCGCCGACGTCGAGGAAGTTGGCCGGGAACATGCCGTTGAGCTTGATGATGTCCATCGTCGCCATGGCGAGGCCCGCGCCGTTGACCATGCAGCCGATGTCGCCGTCGAGCTTGATATAGGCGAGGTCGTACTTCGACGCCTCGAGCTCCATCGGGTCCTCTTCGGTGGTGTCGCGCAGTTCCATCAGGTCCTTGTGGCGGAACATGGCGTTGCCGTCGAAGCCGACCTTGGCGTCGAGCACGAGGAGGTTGCCCTGCTCGGTCAGCGCGAGCGGGTTGACCTCGATCTGCTCGGCGTCGGTGGCGAGGAAGGCGGCGTAGAGCGAGGCCGCGACCTTGGCCGCCTGCTTCGCCTGGTCGCCGGTCAGGCCGAGCGCGGCGGCGACAGTACGGCCGTGATGCGGCATGAAGCCAGTCGCGGGATCGACCGAGAAGCTGTGGATCTTTTCCGGGGTCGAGTGGGCGACTTCCTCGATGTCCATGCCGCCTTCGGTCGAGACGACGAAGGCAACGCGGCTGGTCGCGCGATCGACGAGCAGCGCGAGGTAGAATTCCTTGGCGATGTCGGCGCCGTCGGTGACGTAGAGGCGGTTGACCTGCTTGCCCGCTTCGCCGGTCTGGATCGTCACCAGCGTGTTGCCGAGCATGTCCTTGGCATGCGCCTCGACCTCGTCGAGGCTGAAGGCGAGGCGGACGCCGCCCTTGGCTTCGGGGGCGAGTTCCTTGAACTTGCCCTTGCCGCGGCCGCCGGCATGAATCTGCGACTTCACGACATAGAGCGGCCCGGGGAGCTTCTTGGCAGCTTCGACCGCCTCTTCGACGGTGAAGGCGGCATGCCCGGCAGCGATCGGCGCGCCGTACTTCGCCAGCAGTTCCTTGGCCTGATATTCGTGAATGTTCATGGGATCGCCCTTTGCGTTGCGGCAAAATTCGCGCCGCTTAAGCACAGGGGCGCGGCGGAATCAAATGGCTTGACATTGGCATTGCGACGCAATTGCAATAAACGCCGCATCGACTGCAAAACGAGCGGGTTAGCGCGCCTCTTTGGCAAGGCCGCTGGCACATAATCCGGCCGAACTGGTCGCCACGGCGAGGATTTCGGGATCGCCGAGCGCGCGGACCCGGCGCAGGAAGCGGTCGAGCGACTCGGCCTCGCGCGCCTTGGGCAGGTCGGCGATGCGCATCAGTTGCGCCAGGCTCAACCGATCGACCATGCGTTCGGCCATGCAGGCGGCGAGCGGTCTGGGCAGGCCGGCATTGGTGAGGCCGGTGCGCAGCCGCGCTTCGGGCACTGCACAGGCAGACAGCGCGGTGAGGGCCGCAATCAGGGTAATCACGCGTCTCGCAT
>JBKBTU010000373.1:0-1723 GCA_046290715.1 Sphingomonas sp.
GCCGCAGCGGCGACGGCGAGCGCCCGGTTGTTCGCCTCACCGGTATTCTGGGTCATCGTTTCCGCGCTGGCTTCCAGTTCGGTCGATGCGACGCTCAACTGGTCGACCAGCCCGGCTACCTGCGCCTCGAACTCCGCCGCGAGCGCGGTCAGCGCCAGGATGTTCGAGCGCGCGACGCGGCTGTGCAGCACGTCGCCGCAGATCACGACACGCTGCCCGGCGATCGAGCCCTTGCGGCGGCGGATGGTGAGCGCGTCGAGCAGCGCCTGCGTCGGATGTTCGTGGCGGCCGTCGCCGGCGTTGAGCACCGGGCAGTCGACCTTGTCGGCGATCAGCCGCACCGCGCCTGACGCCATGTGGCGGATGACGATCACGTCGGCGCGCATCGCGTTGAGCGTCTGCGCGGTATCGATCAGCGTCTCGCCCTTCTTCACGCTCGATTGCGCGGCGTGCATGTTGACGACGTCGGCACCCAGGCGCTTGCCCGCGATTTCGAAGGAGAGCAGCGTGCGCGTGCTGTTCTCGAAGAAGGCGTTGATCTGCGTCAGGCCGGCGAGCCGCTTGTCGGGCGCGGCATGGCTGCGGTTCGCCGCCACCCAGGCTTCCGCCTCGTCGAGCAGGAAGGCGATCTCATGCGGCTGAAGCCCGTCGATGCCGGTCAGGTGCCGGTGCGGAAAGACGGCACCACCCTGGATCAGGGTGGCGGGGCGATGATCGGAGGCTTGCATCAAGCGCGCCGGGTAGCGCCGGCGGGGAGCGGGGGCAAGCCGCCAGCCCGAGTCGCGACGGCCGTCCGGTGCGCGGAAGTTGACGAAGTTGACACTACGTCCCGCTCGAAATGGCCCCCCGCAGGCGTCCGTCGCGTGCCGGCGGCGGGGCGGGGAGAAGACGGGCATGGCGGCAGTGTGGCAGACCCTGCGCGTGTAGGACACCGCCCGTATGGCTGGACCCTGCCGCATGGGCGGACTGCCGGGCTGATTTCAAGCCGCTTCGGCGACGCGGTCGACGTGTATGGCGTCCGCGTGTTCGCGCAACCGCGCCAGATCGTGGGTCAATTGCATGCGCAAGAGCGTATCCGCGCGCACCCCGAATGCCTTTTCGAAGCGCAATGCCATTTCGGCGGACAGTCCGCCGTGGCCGTTCAGCACGTTGCTCAATGCCTGACGCGACACACCGAGATGGGCGGCCAACCCCTTCACCGTCATGCCGTACGGCTCGACGACCTCGGTCTTGAGCCAATCGCCGGGATGCACGGCGAGCGAAGCATGCATCTTAAGTGCCATGATAATCCTCCAGATCCATGTCCACCAACGCATCGTCTGCGTTTATCCCGAACGTGAGCCGCCAGTTGCGGGTCACCGTCATGGCCCATGTTCCTGCGCGGTCGCCGGAGAGCCTGTGCAAGCCGTAGTTCGGCGGCACCGCCAGCTCGTCCAAAGATGCCGCCGCGTCGATGAAGGTGAGCATCTTGCGGATACGGGGGGGATCGCCCGTGAGGCCTTTGGCGCTGCCGGTCTCGAAGAACCTGCGCAGCCCCTTATGCAGGATGCTCTCGATCTGCATGTGACAAGCGGTACTTGACGCCACCGAGGGTGTCAAGTGACGGTTGACGTCTGGAGCCGCTACCCCATCGTCAGCGCATCGATCGCTGCCTGCAGGATGTGCGCCGCCGCAAGATTGTCGATGCGCTCCGCCCGCTTGGCGCGGCTCATGTCCTGTTCGA
>JBKBTU010000374.1:0-1717 GCA_046290715.1 Sphingomonas sp.
GCCGCCTGCTGGTCGGTCGCGGCGGTCGAATCCATCGGCGTAGCCGGCGCGGCCTGCGGGTCGGCGACCGGTGTGCCTTGCGGCACGTTACCAGGCGCGGTCTGAACCGGCGTGCTCTGCGCAGGTGCGGCCTGGGTCGGCGCAGTATTCGTCTGCGACTGCGCCAATGCCGGCGCAGCAATCGTCATCACTCCGGCGAGAAGAGCATATTTCAGCATTGTCTGTCTCCCATTGTTCAACATGAACTCTGCACGGGATCGACTTGCCGACCCGCGATGCAGATTTCGATGTGGGGAATGATGGACTGATTGCAATGGTTCCGGACCGGCAGGTTTGTGGCATCCCGCCCACACTGCTACGGCGCCGCGGAAATCCGCGAGTCGTGCGGATAGCGCCGCGACGAGCCGTGGCCCGAGCAGGACGAAGGAAGCATATGGTCCCCCGCTATTCCCGCCCCGAGATGACCGCGATCTGGACGCCGGAGGCGCGCTTCCGCATCTGGTTCGAGATCGAAGCCCACGCCACCGACGCGCTCGCCGAACTGGGCGTCGTCCCCAGGGAAGCCGCCGACGCGCTGTGGGCGTGGTGGCGCACCGATCCTGCGATCGACGTCGCGGCGATCGACGCCATCGAGGCGGTGACCAAGCACGACGTCATCGCCTTCCTCACCTGGGTCGCCGAGAACGTCGGCGAGCAGGCGCGCTTCATGCATCAGGGCATGACCTCGTCCGACGTGCTCGACACCTGCCTCGCGGTGCAGCTGTCGCGCGCCGCCGACATCCTGCTCGCCGATCTCGACCGGCTGCTCGAGGTGCTCGAACGGCGCGCGGTCGAGCACAAGCTCACCCCCACGATCGGCCGCAGCCACGGCATCCATGCCGAACCGGTCACCTTCGGCCTCAAGCTCGCGCAGGCCTATGCCGAGTTCGACCGCTGCCGCACGCGCCTCATCGCCGCGCGGGCCGATATCGCGACCTGCGCGATCTCGGGCGCGGTCGGCACCTTCGCCAACATCGATCCCGCCGTGGAAGCGCATGTCGCCGAAAAGCTCGGCCTGACGGTCGAGCCGGTCTCGACCCAGGTCATTCCGCGCGACCGCCACGCGATGTTCTTCGCGACGCTGGGCGTCATCGCCTCGTCGATCGAGCGGCTCGCGACCGAGGTCCGCCACCTGCAGCGCACCGAGGTGCTGGAGGCGGAGGAATATTTCAGCCCCGGCCAGAAGGGCTCGTCGGCGATGCCGCACAAGCGCAACCCGGTGCTGACCGAGAACCTCACCGGGCTCGCCCGCATGGTCCGCGGCTACGTGACGCCGGCGCTGGAGAATGTCGCGCTGTGGCACGAGCGCGACATCTCGCACTCGTCGGTCGAGCGCTATATCGGCCCCGACGCGACGATCACGCTCGACTTCGCGCTCGCCCGCCTCACCGGCGTGATCGACAAGCTGCTGGTCTACCCCGAGCGGATGGACAAGAACCTCAACAAGATGGGCGGCCTCGTCCATTCGCAGCGCGTGCTGCTCGCGCTGACCCAGGCGGGCGTGAGCCGCGAGGACGCCTATCGGCTCGTCCAGCGCAACGCGATGAAGGTGTGGGAATCGGACGGCGCGCTGTCGCTGCTCGACCTGCCGCCCTTTGGCTTCATGACCCGGGCCGGTCTGTCGCCCGATCTGGGGCAGGGCCGCGCGGTGATCGACACCCGGCTGTCGCTGCCGATG
>JBKBTU010000375.1:0-1695 GCA_046290715.1 Sphingomonas sp.
GGCGCACGCCTACCTGCGCGACGATCACGTGCTCGACGACGTGTTGCCGCCCGAAATTCCGGTGCCGGCGATCGCCGAGGTGCAGCAGGCACTTGCGCGCGCGTCGGAGATCGTCAGCGGCCAGTCGGGCGAAGAGCTGAAGCGGCGCCTGCGCACGGGGACCATCGTCACCACCGACGACCGCAACTGGGAATTGCGCTATTCCGCATCTGCGCTGCGCTTTTCGCTGTCGCGCGCGGTCGGCATCGACATGGAGTCGGCGACGATCGCCGCCCAGGGCTATCGCTTCCGCGTTCCCTATGGAACGTTGCTCTGCGTCTCGGACAAGCCGTTACACGGCGAACTGAAACTGCCGGGCCAGGCCAACCGCTTCTACGAGCGGGCGATCAGCGAGCATATGCGGATCGGCATCGAGACCTGCGAACAGCTGAGGCTGGAGGGCGAGAAGCTGCACAGCCGCAAACTGCGCGCCTTCGACGAGCCGCCGTTCCGCTAAGGCGACGGAACGACGTCCGGTCCGGTACGGAAACGAAAGGGGGCTAATGCGTTACGCCCCCGAATCAATCAGGGAGTTCCTGCCGTGGCCGACGAAACCGACACGCCGAAGACCGACGCCCCCGCCGCCACGCCGCGCCGCCGCGCGCCGCGCAAGACCAGCACGACGCGCGCGGCTGCTGCCAAGCCCGCAGGCACCAAGACGCGGACCCCGCGCGCTAAGTCTGCGGACGCGTCCACGGTGGAAAAGGTCGAGGCCGCGGTGAGCGATGTCGCCGCCAAGACGACTCGCCGCGCCAAGACCGCCGTGTCCAAGGCGGAAGGAGCGGTCGCATCCGCTACCAAGGCGGTGAAGCCGCGTTCCACCAAGCGCGCGACGCCTCGGACGGCCTCCGCGAAGAAGCCGGCCGGCAAGAAGGCGGAGGGCGGCAAGGGCACGAGCAAGTGGGGCGTGGCCGCCGTCGGGGCCGGCGTCGCCGCGGTCGGTGCTGCCGCCGCTGCCGCACTGCTCACCCTGCGCAGCAGCACGCCCAAGGACGGCGGCAAGAAGGCGCACACCCCCGATGGCGAAGATGCATCCAAGTCGTTCGAGGCGGGCATCGCCGACGAGAACACGATCCCCGACAAGGTGTGAGGTGGAACCGCTCCCCCGACTGACCGGCGGGGGAGCCACTATGTTGTCAACGAGGTTAGGTCCGCCCTACCACCCGCTGGGCTTGCCCTTGTTCTGCTGGTCGAGCCACGCCTTCAGCGGCGCGAAATAATCGACCAGCGCCTTCCCCGACATCTGGCGGCTGCCGGTCATCACCTGCAGCGCGTCCGGCCACGGCTTCGATTGGCCCATGCTCAGCATCGCGTTGAGCTTTTCGCCCACCGCCTTGTTGCCGTAGAACGAGCAGCGGTGCAGCGGCCCCTTCCAGCCGGCCTGGTCGCACGCCGCCTTGTAGAACTGGAATTGCAGCACGCGCGCGAGGAAGTAGCGCGTATACGGCACTGTCGCCGGGATATGATACTTGGCGCCCGCGTCGAACTTGCTCTCGTCACGCGCGACGGGGGGCTTGATGCCCTGATATTGCAGGCGCAGCGCGTCCCAGCCCTTCTGATAGTCGCCGCTCGCGATCTGGCCGGAGAAGACGCCCCAGCGCCATTTGTCGACCAGCAGGCCGAACGGCAGGAAGGCGACCTTGTCCATCGCCTGGC
>JBKBTU010000376.1:0-1692 GCA_046290715.1 Sphingomonas sp.
GGCAGCGATCGGCGCACCGCCGCCGGGCTGCAGCGCGGCGAGCAGCGCCGGCGGTCCGGCGACCGGTACCGCCACGCGCACCGGCGGCGGCGGCGGGCGCAATGCCAGCATCGTCGTCACCGCGAGCAGCAGGCAGGCGGCAAGGCTCGCCGTGATCGCCAGCCCCCGCCAGCGCGTGCCGGCGCGATTGTCGTTCGCCGCCGCGCCGCGCGCATCCAGCGACGCCTCGATCCGCGCCGCCACCGCCGCCGGCGCCTCCACGCCCGGCCAGGCGGCGAACAGCGCGGCGAACCGCGCCTGCCAGCGCTCGACGTCCGCGGCGAATGCGGGATCGCTCGCCATCCGCCGCACCCCCGCGTCGCGATCCGCGCCGTCGAGCAGCCCGAGCGCCAGCTCGGCAGCGGTCATGTCGGGGCCGGCGATCGGCGCGTCAGGCTCCGGCATCGAGGCACCCCTTGAGCGCGATCAGCCCACGCCGCACCCAGCTCTTCATCGTGCCGAGCGGCACCGCCTGCCGCGCGGCGAGCTCGGCATAGGTCAGCCCGTCGAAGAAGGCGCTGCGGATCGCCGCGCGCTGCCGTCCCTCGATCGCGTCGAGGCACTGGTGCAGCCGTGCCTGCGTCTCCTCCGCCAGCAGCGCATCGTCTTGGGCGGGCGCGCGGTCGGGCACCGCGTCGGCGTCCTCGACCGGCGCGACGGGCGCGCGCGCCTGGCGTCGGCGCCAGTCGATCGCCCGGTTGCGCGCGATCGTCGCGAGCCACGAGATCGGGCTCGCGCGCCCCGGCTGATAGGCGCCCGCCCGGTTCCAGATGGTGAGATATACGTCGTGCAGCACGTCCTCCGCACCCTGCCTGTCGCCGCAGATACGCAGGCAGATGCCGAAAAGCTTCGCCGAGGTCGCATGATAAACCGTGCGGAAGGCGGCGCGATCCTCTTGCCCGGTTCGAATCAGTGCCTCGGTCAGCGCGGCGCGCGCGGCATGAGCGGCAGGATCGTCGGCGGCGAACACGGTTGAAAGGGCTAGAGCCACTTTGCCCGGCGAGCAATATGCCAAGTCGACGGCGTTTCCTCCTGATCCATGTTGATCCGATCATTTGCCGTTTTTCTTTGTGTTGCCGAGCATCCTTTTCCGGGTTGGCACGTATCTGATCGAGGTTAACCGGGCCGGTCCGTACCTGACGTGCGGCGGTGACGCTTGGCCATGCAGATATGGGAGGTTGCTGACGATGACGCAGGCGGACCGGATCATCGAGGCGTTCGACGCCCGGGCAAGGCGGCGCGAGGACCGCCGCGCATTCTTCAAGAACGCGATGGGCGTGGCGGCGGTGACCGCGGCCGGCGCCGCGGCGATGTCGATGGCGAGCGAGGCGGAGGCGCAGAGCACCGGCCCGTCGGAGATCGACGTGCTCAACTTCGCGCTCAACCTCGAATATCTCGAAGCGCAATTCTACAGCTATGCCGCGACTGGCGCAGGGCTGCCCAACAACCTGCTGACCGGCGGCGTCGGCACGCAGGGCACCGTGATCACCGGCACCGGCGCCGGTTCGGCGCGCAAGGTCAACTTCACCGATCCCGCGATCGCCGCCTATGCGCGCGAGATCGCCCAGGACGAGTTCGCGCACGTCGCCTTCCTGCGCACCGCGATCGGCAGCGCCGCGTCGACCGCCGCGATGCCGACGATCAACATCTCCG
>JBKBTU010000377.1:0-1671 GCA_046290715.1 Sphingomonas sp.
AAGCCGACGAACGTGCTGTCGTTCCCGATGGTGCAGCCCGACCTCATCGATACGGTCAGCCAGAACAGCGACGACGGTGAACTGCTGCTCGGCGACATCGTGCTCGCGCACGGGGTCTGCGCCGCCGAGGCGCAGGAGAAGGGCGTCACCGTCGAGGAACATGCCACGCACCTGCTGGTACACGGCACGCTGCATCTGCTAGGCTACGACCATCTGGACGACGACGAGGCCGACGCGATGGAAGAGATCGAGCGCCAGGCGCTCGGCCAACTCGGTATCGCCGACCCCTATCTGATACGAGAGGACTGACACCGCCGCCATGGCAGACGACCGAAGTAGCGCCGGCAACGGCGACCTCCACGAATCCGGCATCTGGCGGGGGCTGAGGACCCTGATATTCGGCGGCGCTCAGGAAGAATCCCTGCGCGACCAGCTCGAAGAGGCGATCGATCGCCACGAGGACGATCCCGCGCCGGACGCCAAGGGCGACCTGACGCCGCTCGAGCGGCAGATGGTGCGCAATCTGCTCCACTTCGGCGAGCGCGACGCGGGCGACGTCGGCGTGCCGCGTGCCGACATCGTCGCGGTGGAGGAAGGGACGACCTTCGCCCACCTCGTCCAGATCTTCGCCGAGGCCGGCCACAGCCGGCTGCCCGTCTATCGCGGCGAGCTCGATACGATCATCGGCATGGTCCATATCAAGGACGTCTTCGCGATCCTGGCGACCGGGGCCGAGCACCCGGCGAGCATCGCCGGCCTGATCCGCGAGCCGCTCTACGTGCCGATGAGCCGCGGCGCGCTCGACCTGCTCGCCGACATGCGCCAGCGCCACGTCCACCTCGCGGTGGTGCTCGACGAATATTCGGGCACCGAGGGCCTGGTCACGATCGAGGACCTGATCGAGGAGATCGTCGGCGAGATCGAGGACGAGCACGACGAGGCGCCGAACGCGCTGCTCGTGCCGATCGACGAAGGCGCGTGGGAAGCCGACGCGCGCGCGGAGCTGGAGGATGCGGCCGAGCTGATCGACCCGCGCCTGGGCGAGGCGGAGAGCGATGTCGATACGCTGGGCGGCCTCGCAGCAGTGCTCGCCGGCCACGTGCCCGCGGTCGGTGAATGCGTCGACCACCCCAGCGGGTGGAGGTTCGAGGTGCTCGACGCCGACGAACGCCGCATCTACCGCCTGCGCCTGCACCCGCCGGTCGCGCGCGAGGTGGAGGAGGCGTAAGGGCGCGGTCCGCCCCCACCCTCACCCTTCCGCAGCTTCGCTGCTCCCTCCCTCTCCCATCGGGAGAGGGAGAAAGACGCCGAAGGCGGCGAGGGTGAGGGTGAGTGCGGGACGCTGCTCCGGCGTCGCTGCCACCCTGATCGCCTCACCCGATCACACCTTTCGCGATTAAGCGTTTTCCCGATCAGCCGGACCGCGATAACAATCGCAACATCGCCGCGGCACGGTGCGTTGAGCCCGCCGCGGTTCGACCGATTCGAGGAGAGACATGCCATGGACGCCATCACCGAAGGCAGCCCGATCAACGATCCCAAGAAGCAGCCCGCGGCGATGCGCCGCCTGCTCGGCCAGACCGCGAAGGACTGGTGGCCGGAATCGCTCTCGATCGACATCCTTCACCAGAAGGGCGTCAGCGGCAATCCGATGGGCGACGACTTCGACTA
>JBKBTU010000378.1:0-1665 GCA_046290715.1 Sphingomonas sp.
CTATCCCGTTCGGGCCTGGATGAAGCTGCTTCATGGCGCCGCAACGTCTTGCCCCAATGACTGTCGATCAAGCCGCAGCTGATAGGATCGCTGGCCGTCGACCGTGATATCAACGAACGCGCGCCAGTTGGGGCCTGCCTGCTGGGATAGATCGAGTAGCGTTGTGTCGCCGGCGTTTGAGAGACTGCCCGTGCCGCTCTGCTCGGTGCGATTGCTGCCGTCGCCCGCGCTGAGGCGATAGTGGACGCGAACCGGCTGAGCGCTACGACCGATAAGGCGCAGGTGGACGATATCGCCGTTCCAGGCGACCTCTGCGCGGACCGGTGTCGCGAACGTTGCGGGCACCGCCGCGGAAGCGAGTGCGACGAGCCAACCGATCACGGCTTGGCCACCAGTACAGCGGGCGCTTGGTTAGCCGGCCGGGTCCGTTCGCCCGCCGCGGCCACCACCGCGCCGACGTCGGCGATCGTCGCCGGTCCGAGGTCGTGCAGCGCCTGGGCGGACGGCTTCGCGGAAACCGCGCCGATCACCGCCGAATAGGCGATCGCCGCCTCGTCGCGGCGTACGTCGCCGGGGGTGTCGATGTGCGGCTGGGGCTGGTCGACCACCCGTGCCTGCTCGGGCAGCTGCGGCACCGAGATCCGATGCGCTGCCGGTTCGCGGCGCTCGTTATCGGTCGTCGCTACGGCGTCGGGCGGGACGGGCGGCGCGATCTGCTCGATCGCCTGGCCGCCGGGAGCGGCGATCAGCGCCGCAGCAAGGGCAGCGGCGGGCAGGGCGATGGGCGTGCTCACTTGCCGGTCTGCACGACGACGGCACGCGCGCCGCCATCCTGCACCATCTTGATGCCGAGATTGTTGCCAGTCTGGGTGATCGCGGCGGCATTGTCGTTGTTGTTCTGGGTGAGGTCGATCGCGTTGCCGAAGCCGTCCTGGGCGAGCTGGGCGCGATTGCCGATGCCGTTCTGCATCAGCGCCATCACGTTGGCACCGCCAGCGACGCCACCGCGTTGCGCGAGCAGCACGGTATTGCCGGTACCGGCGATCTGCAGCCCGGCGACCGCAACGCCCGACTGGGTGACCACCGCGTCATTGGTAAGGCCGCTCATGTTGAGCGTCAGTCGCGGCGCGGCACCGATGCCGCCCGCCTGCGTCACCTTGGCGCTCTGGCCGCTGCCACGCTGCGTCACCGTCACGCTCGCGACGCCCTGCTGGACGATCGCGACCGCCTGCGCCGTACCGATCTGGTCGACGAAGGCATCACTGTGGATACCGACATCCTGCCCCGCGGCCGGCGCTGCCGTGAGCGTCAGGGCGGACAGCGTCAGGGCACATAGAACAAGCGCGGGACGGACCATGAGCGAAGCCTTCGAAAGGGAGGTCCGGACGACACTGCCGCCCGGACCGTTGCCGTTACTGGTGGACGACGGCGAGCAGGCCGGCGCCGTTCTGGGTGATCGCGGAGCTGTTGCCGTTGGTCGACTGCGTCACATAGGCCCAGTTGGTGCTGGTGCCGGTCTGCGAGATCGCCGACTGGTTGTTGTTGCCGCTCTGCAGCAGCTCGGCATATTGCACCGCGCCCGCCTGGGTGATGGTGGAACCGTTGTAATTGCCGGTCTGGTTCGAATAGGCCTTCTGGTTCGCCCCCGACTGGGTGATGCCCGAC
>JBKBTU010000037.1:0-3419 GCA_046290715.1 Sphingomonas sp.
GGCAGGAGCCCAGGGCCGCGAAGCGCACCGCCTGTAACCCTGGGCTCCTGCCTGCGCAGGAGCACAGGAAAGTGTCTCAATCCCTGCCGGCATCCTTCGCGCGCTTGCGGCCGGGGGTATCGGGTGCGACGATCGGCACGCGATCGAGCGCTTCGGGGATGAGCGCCAGCGTCTGGATCGCGGCGAGCCCCCATTGCGACGATGCGTTGGTCGAGACGCCCGGCCATTCGACCACGCCGCCGACGGTGTGCCGCGGATCGCGCGGCCACGTGCCGAGGCCGGCATCGCCCGACAGGAACTCCTCCGCCGCGCGGGCGGCGAGCGCGGCGTCCTTGTCCTGAAAGGCGGCGTAGGCGGTGAGGCGCGATTCGCCCTCGCGCAGGTTGCGCGGGCCGAACGGCGGGCCGAACTTCGCGAGGTACGCGGCCTGTGGCGCGTTGTACCAGCGGCAATACTCCAGCCACGCCGCCTTGTAGCCCGGTACGCCGAGGAGCCGGATCAGCTCGGAACTGACCTCGACCGCGCCGAACACCGCGTTGAGGTGCGAGAGGCTGATCTTGCGGTTCTGGTCGACGAAGCGGCCGCTCGCCATGTCGAACGGTGCGCTGCCGGTCATCCAGCCGTGCGGCAGCCGGCCGATCGTTTCCAGCCCCGCCATGATCCGATCCCGCCAGCGGGTGTCGCCGGTGCGCTCCCATTCGGTGAGCCATGCGGCGGCGAGCGGGCACCAGGTGGTGCCGAAGGTCATCTCGATCGTGCCGGGGGGCAACTGCGGGCGCTTGGCGCCGGGCACCTTGCGGCCGATCTCGACACGGGTCAGCGCCTGGTCGGACGTCACGAGATCGCGCAGCAGGTCGCCGACCCGCTCGTCGGCGGTGAGATAGTAGAAGATGCGGCGATAGCTGGCGTTGCTGACCCGCGGCTGTTTCGAGCTGTCGCTCCAGTGCTGCACGCCGTGGCGGGTGCCGAGCCCCTTGAAGCGGCCGGCGTGGTAGACGTCGACCTCGCCGGTATGGCGCGTCATCGCCTCGGCGAAGCGGAAGGTCTTGGCATCGCCGGTCCGCAGCACCTGCGTCCACAGCCACAGATCAGGCGACAATTCGCTGTTCGCCCAGGCGAAGCCGCCGATGTCGTAGCGCCACTGATGCCGGTCGGCGTCATAGGTGTGCATCACGTCGCCGTGGTTCCAGAAGCCGTACCACGAGCGGCGATCGACCTCGCCCACGTAGAAGTCGATCAGATTGACCAGTTGGTTCTCGATCGCGGCCCGATTGGGGGTCGACCGGTCGGGCAGCGCCCAGTCGCCGAAGATCCCGGCGGCATGGAGGTGCGCCGGCGCGGTCATCAGCTGCGGTGGTTCGGCCTGCATCCGCGCCATCGCCTCGAGGTCCGCGGTCGGCGGGGTGGCGGGCAGCGCCCACAGCATCAGCTCGGCGGTGCGCGCGATGCCGGAGGCGTCGTCCCAACCGGGCTCGTAATCCTCGTAGGTGACCGACAGCCCCTCGTTCTGCGCGTCATAGCCCTCCATCCCCATCGGCCCATGATAGGGGCGCAGGTCCATCGCCGGGGCGTCGGGCGACCACAGCCAGGCGGTGAGCCGCGCGGCATCGCCGGTGGCGCCGTCGATGTGGAGCGCGGTCGGGTGACGCTGCCAGAAATAGCGCACGCCGATCGCCGCGCCGCCCGCCGGCGTGCCGACATAGGCGAGGCCGGGCGCCCGGCGCCCCTCGGCGCTGTCGATCCAGCCGTGGCCGGGGCCGGTCCGCTTGGTGATCGCAAAGCCGTTGGCATTGGGCTGTTCGAGGCGGAAGTCGCCCCACGCAGGGATCCGCTCCAGCGTATCGCGCACCGCCGGTGCCATCTGCGCGAGCGGCGGCACCGCCTGCCCCGCGATCTGCGCGTCGCGGAACGCCTTGCCGGGATCGCGGCGCAGCCCGGTGAGCGGCCGTACCCCTTCCGCAAAGGTCTGGGAATCGGTGACGATGCGGACGTGACGGTCGTGCAGCGCCCCCGACAGCGGCACCGCGGCGCTGACGCCGAGCGCGGACAGGAAGTCCTTCGATACGTCGCCATCGAAGACGACGCTGTGGACGAGGCGCAATCCCCGGCTGCCGGCATAGGCATAGAGGCGGACGGTGAACGGCATCCATTGCCGCGCGCCCGCGCTATGCCGCCCCTCGATCTTGACGACCGCGCGGACCGGGCCGCGCTGCTCCACCGTCACCCGCTGGATCATGCCCCCGAACGGCACCGCCTCGCCGTGCAACGGATCGCTGCGCACCGCGCCGACCAGCGTCACCGGACCCAGGACCGGCTTGCCCGCGACCCGCGCGGAGCGGATCAGCGCGTCACCCGATTTCGCGACCTCCCAGACGCAGTCGCCCACCCGGATCGTCACGGCATCCGCGCTCTCGCTGACCCGCACCGGTTCGCGTGGCGCGGTCTCGCGGCCGCGCGTGACGACGAGGTCGGCGGGGGCCACGTCGGCGGGAATGGCGTGCGCGCTCCACTTGATCGACCCGTCCGGCCAGGTCGCCGTGGTCCAGCTCTGCGCCGCCACGCCCGCGCCGCCGCCCGCCTGGACCGCGAAGCGCGTCCCCGCCTTCGCCACCCCGCGCGGCCAGGCGACGCCGAACGTCTGCCCCGCATGCAGCGCCGGTGCCGCACCGTCGATCCAGCGCACCGGCGCGGGTGCGAATGCCGCCGGCGCCGCGGCGATCAGGCGCGCGGGCAACAAGGCGGTCGCTCCGCCCAGCAGCCCCGCCCGGAGGGTGTCGCGTCGGCTCGGGTACATGGCGGTCTCCGTCAACGGCGCGTCACCGACAGGCGGCGGATGCGCAGGTGGCTCCAGGTGGTGCGCAGCCCCCAATGGCCGCGCAGATAGGGCTGGTCGTCGGCGAGCGTGAACAGGCGCCGGCCGTCGCGCTCGACCGCGACGACACGGCCGTCGGCGATCAGGCGGATGCGCGTCCAGACATTGGGCCGCAGCAGCGTCTCGGGGGCCGACAGGTCATGTTCCGGCAGCAGCGGCCGGTTGCCGGGCTGGCCGACATAGCGGCGGAAGCGGGTGGTCGTGTTGCGGTTGCCGCCGATGCCGACATAATAGGTCTTGAGATCGTCATAGGCCGCGAAAGCGCCGTTGCGGCGATGCGCCAGCACCGATCCGCCGTCCGCGTCGGTCGCCATCCAGAAGGCGTTGAGGTCGCTGACGCGGTCGTTAACACCGCCGGCGGATACCGCCATCGCCTCGAACGCGATCGTCACCGGCGCTGCGATCGCCTGGCGCCACCACAGCGTAATGCCCTTCGGACTGTCGATATCGAGGACGCCGCGGTTCGTCCCGACGCGGGCGTCCGGCGATTCGGCCTCGACCACCCATTGGCGGAGCGTCATGCGCGCCGATACCGGCCCGATCAGTA
>JBKBTU010000037.1:3516-14738 GCA_046290715.1 Sphingomonas sp.
CATCGGGACCACCATCACCGCCACGAGCATCGTGCGTCCGTTCATGCGCTGCGCATCCTCTGCCTTATCCGATGCTTAGGCCGCTTGGGTCAGCCTGCCAAGCCTATCCCGGATAATCGTTCTACGTCCCATATTATGGCCATTGCGGACGTCGTACGACGCGCGCATGATGCGGAACACGACAATAGGATGTGGAGAGACGGCATGAAGCTCGGCGGTGCGCTGGCGATGGTCCTGGCAATGCTTGCGACGACCGGAGCGACCGATCCGCAGCCCCCGCGCCTCTTCATCGCAAGCGATTCCACCGCGCAGGATTACAAGCCCGAAAAATATCCGCAGTCGGGCTGGGGCACGATGCTGCGCTGCGCGCTGCCGGGCGTGACGGTGGAGAATCGCGCGATCGGCGGTCGCAGCACCAACAGCTTCATCCGCGAAGGGCGGCTCGACGGGATCGCCAGGGACCTGCGCAAGGGCGATACGTTGCTGATCCAGTTCGGCCATAACGACGCCAGCATCGACAAGCCCGAACGCTACACGACGATCGACCAATACAAGGCGAACCTGCTCCGCTTCCTCGCCGTGGCCAAGGCGGCGGGCGCGAAGGCGGTGATCCTGACCCCCGTCGCCCGCCGCGACTTCAAGGACGGCATCGAGCAGCCGAGCTTCCCGACCTATGCCGATGCGGCGCGCGAGGTGGCGCGGCGCACGCACACCCCGCTGATCGACCTCGGCAAGGCATCGCAGGCCTGGGTGCAGGCGGCGGGTCCGGAGGCGGCCAAGGCCTATTATCTGCATTATGAGGGTGCCGCAGGCGCGCCGGGCTACCCGAACGGCGCGTCGGACGACACGCATTTCAGCGAATTGGGCGCCCGGCGGGTCGCCGATCTCGTCGCGGTCGGGTTGAAGGGGACGCGCCTGCCGATCGCGCGCTTCGTCACGCCGCATGTCGCCGCGCTGACGCGCACGACGCCGGCCGGCGGGCCGTCGTGCGCGTGATCGGGATCGTGGTCGCCGTCATGACAGCTGCCGTCCTGTCTTCTCCGGCGCAGGCCGGGGCCCAGGTGGGCGAGGCCCGCTCTGCCAGCGAGACGTCGGCACAGCTGGCCCCCGGCCTGCGCCGGGGTGGAACCGCGGTGACGAAGCGCTTCACCGCCCCCGGCGTCTTTTCGATGCCCGCGGCGCCCGGCAATTATCGGGTGACGGTCACGCTCGGGCTGCCGCACGCCGCGACGGTGACCACGATCAAGGCGGAATCGCGCCGGCTGATGCTCGACGCCATCGCCGTTCCGGCCGGCCGCAGCATCACGCGCAGCTTCATCGTCAACGTCCGCAATCCGGCGCTGACGCCGCCGCCCGCGAACGCGCCGGGCGGAACCGCCGTGCTGCTCAAGCCGCGTGAGCGGGATTCGCTCAACTGGGACGACCGGCTGAGCCTCGAGATCCTCGGCGACCGTCCCGGCGTGACCGCCATCGCGGTCGAGCCCGTCAGCGTGCCGACGCTGTTCCTGCTCGGCGATTCGACGGTCACCGACCAGCCCGCCGAGCCCGCGGCAAGCTGGGGGCAGATGCTGCCCGTGTTCTTCAAACCCGACATCGCCGTCGCCAATCATGCCGAATCGGGCGAGACGCTGAAATCCTTCATGTCCGAGCTGCGCTTCGCCAAGGTGCTCGAAACGACGAAGCCCGGCGATGTCGCGCTGATCCAGTTCGGCCATAACGACCAGAAGACGCAATGGCCGCAGACCTATGCCGCCGCCGAGACGACCTATCGCGATTATCTGCGCGCCTGGATCGCCGAATTCCGCCGCCGCGGCGTCACCCCGATCCTCGTTACCTCCCCCGAGCGGCGGATGTGGAATGGCGATCGGATCAAGCCGACGCTCGGCGACTATGCCGCCGCCGTGCGCGCTGTCGGCGCCGAGACCAAGGTGCCGGTGGTCGATCTCAATGCCGCGAGCATCGCCTTCTACGAGGCGCTGGGGCCGGCGCGCGCGCCGCTCGCGTTCAACGACGGCGGCAAGGACGCGACGCACCACGACAATTACGGCGCCTGGGTGCTGGCGCGCGCGGTGGCGCAGGGCCTTGCCGGCCTGCCGGTCGGTGCGCATCTGCGCGGCGACATCACCGCGTTCGACCCGCATCGGCCGCCCGATCCGGCCACCTTTCGCCTCGCCGCCAGCATGACGCACGACGCCACCCGACCGGACGGAAACTGAGATGACGACACGCCGCACCCTGATCGGCACCGGCCTTTGGAGCGGGCTTGCCGCGATGCTGCCGCTTCCTGCCCAGGCGCAGACCCCCGCGAGCGCGGCGGCGGAGCGCTTTCCGCTCTGGCCGAAGGCGCCGCCCGGCGGCGAGGGACGCAGCATTGCCGACCAATGGGTCAAGCGTTCGGCGACCGGCGGCCCGGACGACATCGCCTGGCCGCATGTCGCGACGCCGATGCTCACCGTCGTCCGGCCGGCGAGGCCCAACGGCGCGGCGGTCCTCATCTGCCCGGGCGGCGGTTACGCGCGCGTGGCGGTCGGACGCACCGGCGGCGGCATCGCGCGCGACTTCGCGGCGCGTGGGGTGACCGCCTTCGAGATGCTCTATCGCCTGCCGCATGACGGCTGGGCGGCGGGACCCGACGTCGCGCTCCAGGACGCGCAGCGGGCGATGCGGGTGATCCGTGCGGGCGCCGGTACGCGCTGGCAGGTCGACCCCGCGCGGGTGGCGGTGACCGGCTTTTCGGCAGGGGGCCATGTCGCGGCCCGGCTCGCCGCGCGTGCGGGCGAGTCGGTCTATGCCGGCGTCGACGCCGCCGATCGCCTGTCGGCGCGGCCCGATATCGCCGGCCTGTTCTTCCCGGTCATCACCATGTCCGACGATGGCGTCCACGCCCAATCGCGCCGCGAACTGCTCGGCGAGCATGCCGCCGACCCGGCATGGCAGCGCCGTTATTCGGCGCAGGTCGACCTGCCTGCCGACATGCCCCCGACGTTCGTCGCCGCCAATGCCGACGATCCGGTCGTGCCGCCGCGCAACGCGGTGCTGATGTGGGAGGCGCTGCACGCCGCCAAGGTGCCGAGCGAACTGATGATCTTCGAACGCGGCGGTCACGGGCCGCCCGCCGCCCACCGGAACGGCAAGCCGGTCGCCTGGCTCGATCTGTTCGCCGATTGGGCGAACGACCATGGCTGGGCGGGATAAGGCCTTTTCTTCGCGCGTTGGGCGATACGCTTATGCTGTCGTCTGCTTTCTTCGACCGTGATGTGGCGACGGTCGCGCGTGACCTGATCGGTGCCACCTTGCTGGTCGACGGCGTCGGCGGCGCGATCGTCGAGACCGAAGCATACGATCCCGAGGATCCCGCCTCGCACAGCGTGCGCGGGCCTACCCCGCGCAACGCGGCGATGTTCGGGCCGGCGGGCCACGCCTATGTCTATCGCAGCTATGGCATCCACTGGTGCCTCAATTTTGTCTGTCGGCCGGGCAGCGCGGTCCTGATCCGCGCCCTGGAGCCGACGCACGGGGTGGAGGCGATGATCGCGCGACGCGGCCTCGCCGATCCGCGCCTCCTGTGTGCGGGGCCGGGGCGGCTGTGCCAGGCGCTCGGCATCGACATCGCGCTCGATGGCGCGCCGCTCGACCGGCCGCCGTTCGAGATCGTGCCGCGGTGCGATGCGGCGTTCGAGATCCATGCCGGTCCGCGCATCGGCATCACCCGCGCCATCGACACGCCCTGGCGATTCTGCCGCATCGGTTCGCGCTTCCTCAGCAAACCCGTGCGAATTGCCTGACGATCGGCGCCGGACGCCAACATCTGGCGGATCATTCGGGCATCGTAACGACTAAGTCACTGATTTCCCTCATGCGAGGTGTTTGGCACACCTAATGCAGTAGTACACGTGCAGCCAAGACGGGCTGCTCGCCAGGGAGAACGTCCATGCTCATCACCATCGCCGCCGCCATCCTCTCGACCACCACGCCGACCGCCGTCGAGACGCCTGCCCCCGCCCCCGCGCCCCGTATCGAGACCGCCAAGGCCAATCCCCGCGTCTGCGTCGTCGACTACGTCACCGGCTCGCGCATCCCGGTAAAGGTCTGCAAGTCGCTGGGCGACTGGCGGGCCCAGGGGATCGATCCGCTCGCCAAGCGCTGACCCCTCGACCGCACCGACCGCGCCGGACCCTTGTGTTCGGCGCGGGTCGGGACCTTCCATGCTGCACCTGCGTTACACGGCCTCAACGAACCTCAGGGGGCCTTCCGCTTGCACTCCTTGCCCGACCGGCTCGAGCCGGGCTCGCCCTACCCGCTCGGCGCGACGTTCGACGGCCTCGGCGTCAATTTCGCGGTCTATTCCGCCAATGCCGATCGCATCGAGCTCTGTCTGTTCGACCCCTCCGGCAAGCGCGAGCTGCAGCGGATCACCCTGCCCGAATGCACCGACGAGGTGTGGCACGGCTATCTGCCCGATGCGGCGCCGGGCCTGCTCTACGGCTATCGCGCGCATGGCCGCTACGAGCCCGAGAACGGCCACCGCTTCAATCCCAACAAGCTGCTGCTCGACCCCTATGCGCGCAAGCTCGCCGGCCAGATCAAGTGGACCGACGCGCTGCACGGCTACAAGGTCGGCCATGCGCGCGAGGACCTGTCCTTCGACAAGCGCGACAGTGCGCCCGCCATGCCGAAGGCGGTGGTGGTCGACGACCATTGGGACTGGTCGCGCGATACCAAGCCCAATACGCCCTGGTCGCAGACCGTCATCTACGAAGCGCACGTCAAGGGCCTGACCAAGCTGATGGAGCTGGTGCCGCCGCGCGAACGCGGCACCTATGCCGGGCTCGGCCACCCGGCGGTGATCGCGCACCTCAAGCGGATCGGCGTCACCGCGCTCGAACTGCTCCCCATCCACAGTTTCACGCAGGACCGCTTCCTGCAGGAAAAGGGGCTGCGCAATTACTGGGGGTACAACACCCTCGGCTTCTTCGCGCCCGAACAGGCCTACATGTCCTCCGACAGCCAGGACGAGCTGCGCCGCGCGGTCCACCGCCTGCACAAGGCCGGGATCGAGGTGATCCTGGACGTCGTCTACAACCACACCTGCGAGGGTAGCGAGAAGGGTCCGACGCTGTCGTGGCGCGGACTCGACAATGCGAGCTATTACCGGCTGGTCAAGGATCAGCCGCGCTACACGATCAACGACACCGGCACCGGCAACACGCTCAACCTCAGCAAGGCGCGCGTCATCCAGATGGTGACCGATTCGCTGCGCTATTGGGCGACGAGCTTCGGCATCGACGGCTTCCGCTTCGACCTCGGCCTGACGCTGGGGCGCGAGGAGACGGGGTTCGATCCCGGGGCGGCCTTCTTCGACGTGGTGCGGCAGGACCCGGTTCTCGGCCGGCTGAAGCTGATGGCGGAGCCGTGGGACGTCGGCCCCGGCGGCTACCAGCTCGGCAACTTCCCGCCCGGCTTCGCCGAATGGAACGACAAGTATCGCGACACCGTCCGCCAGTTCTGGCGCGGCGACGCAGGCCAGCGCGCCGACCTCGCCGCGCGCCTGTCGGGATCGGGAGACCTGTTCGACCGCCGCGCGCGCCGCCCCTGGGCGAGCATCAACCTGCTGTCCGCGCACGACGGCTTCACCCTCGCCGATACGGTCGCCTACGAGGAGCGGCACAACGAGGCGAACGGCGAGGACAATCGCGACGGCCACGACAACAACCATTCGCGCAACTGGGGGCATGAGGGGCCGACCGACGATTCCGCGATCAACGACGCGCGCGGCCGCGTGCAGCGGTCGATGCTGACAACCCTGCTCGCCTCGCTGGGCACGCCGATGCTGGTCGCGGGCGACGAATTCGGCCGCTCGACTGGGAGGCGGCGGCGAGCCCGGAGGGGCAACGCCAGATCGACTATGTCGCGCGTCTCGCCGAGCTGCGCCGCCGCTATCCGGTGCTGCGCGCCGCCGGCTTCCTCTACGGCCAGGATTCGCCGGGCCATGGCATCAACGACATCGAATGGTGGGACGAGCGCGGCCAGCAGCTTTCACCAGAGGATTGGCAGAACCCCGAGGGTCGTGCGCTGATGATGCGTCGCGCGTCGCGCAACGACGCGGGCGAGGTGGAGGCGGTGTCGCTGCTGCTCAACGGCTCGGCGGACCCGGTGACCTTTCACCTGCCGCCGCCGCACGCCGGCCGCACCGTGCTGATCGACAGCGCCAAGCCGGAACAGGGCGAGATCACCATCGAGGACAGCTACGAGGTGTCGCCGCAGGGCGCGGTGCTCATCACGTGGACGGTGCGAGACGCGGATGAGGCGGCATGACCGAGACCTGGGGTGCCCGGCTGCTCGACGATGGTCGCACGCGTTTCGCGCTCTGGGCGCCGGATGCCGGCGGCGTAACGCTCGAGATCGACGGTAGCGCGCCGGTCCCGATGACCGCGCTGGCGGATGGATGGTTCGCCCTGACCACCATCGCGCCGGCCGGCAGCCGCTACCGCTTTCGCATCGGCGATCACGCTGTTCCCGACCCGGCCTCGCGCGCGCAATCGGGCGGCGTGCATGGCTGGAGCCTCGTCATCGACCCCGCTTATCCGTGGATCAGCACCGACTGGCGCGGCCGGCCATGGGAGGAAACGGTCGTCGTCGAACTTCACGTCGGCCTGAGCAGGGGCTTTCGCGGCGTGATCGATCAACTGCCGACGCTCGCCGCGCTCGGCGTCACGGCGATCGAGCTGATGCCGGTCAATGCCTTCGGAGGCACGCGCGGCTGGGGCTATGACGGCGTCCTGCCCTATGCGCCCGCGGAAGCTTATGGTTCGCCCGCCGATCTCAAGGCGTTGGTCGACGCGGCACACGGCTTCGGCCTGTCGGTCTTCCTCGATGTCGTCTACAACCACTTCGGTCCCGATGGAAATTACCTCGGAGCCTATGCCTCCTCCTTCTTCGACCCGGAGGTGCATACCCCTTGGGGCGGGGCGGTCGCGGTGGAGCGGGAGGCGGTGCACCGCTTCTTCGTCGACAATGCGCTGATGTGGCTCGTCGAGTATCGCATCGACGGCCTGCGCTTCGACGCGGTGCATGCCATCGCCAACCCCGGTTTCCTCGACGCGATGGCGCGGGAGATCCGCGAACGCCTTCCCGACCGGCACGTCCACCTCGTCCTCGAAAACGAGGAGAACGACGCCGATCGCCTGCGTGACGGCGGCTATGACGCGCAGTGGAACGACGACTTCCACAACGTCCTCCACGTCCTGCTGACGGGCGAGACCAGCGCCTATTACGGCGACTTCGCCGACCGGCCCGCCGAGCGGCTGGCGCGCTGCCTTGAGCAAGGGTTCATCTATCAGGGCGAAGGCTCGCCCAACCACGATGGCAAGCCGCGCGGCAAACCGAGCGGCGATCTGCCGCCGACGCGTTTCGTGTCGTTCCTGCAGAACCACGACCAGATCGGCAATCGCGCGCTGGGGGAGCGGCTGACGCTGCTCACGAACCGCGACCGGCTGCGCGCGGCGACCGCGCTGCTGCTGCTCTGCCCGCAGATCCCGCTGCTGTTCATGGGCGACGTCGAAGGGTCCGAAACCCCCTTCCTCTTCTTCACCGACTTCCACGACGAACTCGCGGATGCGGTGCGCGAGGGCCGACGCAAGGAATTTGCCAAGTTCGCCGCATTCGCCGATCCGGCAGCGCGGGAGTGCATCCCGGACCCGAATGCGCTCTCGACCTTCGAGGCGAGCCGCCCGCAACCTGGACCGGATGCGGAATCGTGGCGCACGCTGTATCGCGACCTCATCGCGACGCGGCAGGCCGCGATCATCCCGCAACTCGCCGGCGCCCGATCGCTCGGGGCGGAGGCGACGGGAGACGCCGCCGTCACCGCGCGATGGCGCCTCGGCGATGACAGCGTGCTGACGATCGCGATCGACCTCGGCACCGAGCCGGCGCCGCTGCCCGAGGTGGCGGGCGAGATTCTGCATACCGAAGGCAACCGTTTTCGCGCCTGGCTGGGTCGATGATGGTCGCGCGGAGGCGCGGAGGCGCGGAGATGTCGCACTTGCGGCCGGCGCAACGCTCATGCCTGAACCCGCGATACGAGCGGGTACGCTGCCGAGCACGATCCCTCTTTGCGTCCTCCGCGCCTCCGCGTGAATCCATTGAACGCGGGACAGTGCGGCCGAGCGCTCACGTACGAGGCAGGGCTGTCGCCCATGGCAGGGACGGCTGCCGGCTTAAGGTGAAGGGGCAAGTGCTCTTCGTCACCCCGGACGTGTTCCGGGGTCCACCGTACCGCACGTCAACAGCGTATTCGTGTGCGGCCCGGTGGATGCCGGAACGAGTCCGGCATGACGGAGGATCGAGAACATCGCCGCGGATCGGACAGCCCATATGCGATAGCCCTGCCGCACAAGGAACGCTTGCATGAGCGACCTCGCACGCGAAGCGGAGGCCGCCGGCCTTCAACCTGAATGGGAGGACGCCGACGGCCGCCGTCATCGCGTCGCCGACGCGGTGTTGCGGGCGATCCTCGATACGCTCGATACCCGGCTGGACGGACCGTCCTTCGTCACCGCCGACGTCGGCGTGGGCGTTCCGACCGGCGCAGCGGCAGGCGCGGCCGAATTGGTGCTGGAGGACGGGACGCGCCGCACGGTGACGGTCGCCGCCGACGGATCGATACCCGCCATCCATGTCGCCGGCTACCATCGCCTCGAGACGCGCGGCGGTGCGATCGCCCTCGCCATCGCGCCGGTGCGCTGCGTCGCGCCGCCGACGGGGCCGTGTTGGGGACCGGCGGTGCAGATCCCGTCGCTCCGCGGCTCGCGGCCCGCGCCCTATGGCGACCTCGGCACCCTGGCGGAGGCGGCGCGCGCCTTTGCCGCGGCGGGCGCCGATGCGCTGGCGATCAGTCCGACCCACGCCCTGTTTCCCGACGATCCCAGTCGGTTCAGCCCCTATGCGCCGTCGAGCCGGCTGTTCCACCACGCCCTGCTCGCGGATCCGGTTCGCGCCGGGATCGTGCAGCCCGACTCCGATGGCGGTCCGCTGATCGACTGGCAGGCGGCGCTGCCCACCCGCCTCGCCGCCCTGCGCGCCGCCTTCGATGCCGCGCCCGACACGGTGCGCCAGCGGTTTGCCGCCGCGCGCGCGGATCGGCCCGATTGGGACGAGCATGCCCGCTACGACGCGCTCCACGCACACTTCGGCGTGTCGGGGTGGCAGGACTGGCCTGCCGCCTTCCACGATCCCGCGGCTGCGGCGGTCGAGGGCTTCGTCGCCGACCATCAGGCGACGGTCGACTTCTACGCCTTCCTGCAATGGCTCGCGGAGGACAGCCTTGCCGCCGCGCACGTCGCGGCGCGGGACGCGGGCATGCGGATCGGGCTGATCGCGGATCTCGCCGTCGGCATGGATGCAGGCGGCAGCCATGCCTGGAGCCGGCGGGGCGACCTCCTCACCGGACTGTCGATCGGTGCGCCGCCTGATCCGTTGGGGCCGCTCGGGCAGAATTGGGGCATCACCGCGCTCTCGCCCTTTGCGCTGCGCCGTACCGGGTTCGATGCGTTCATCCGCACGGTACGCGCGAGCCTGTGCCACGCCGGCGGCATCCGCATCGACCACGCACTCGGCCTCAAGCGGCTGTGGGTGATCCCCGAGGGCGGCCGTCCAAGTGATGGCGCCTATCTATCCATGCCGTTCGAAGACCTGTTGCGCATCCTCGCGCTGGAATCGCACCGAGCCGGCGCGATCGTCATCGGCGAAGACCTCGGCACGGTTCCCCCCGGGTTCCGCGATACGATGGCGGCCAAGGGCATGCTCGGCATGCGCGTGCTGCCGTTCGAGCGCGACGAGACCGGCTTCACATCGCCCCGCACGTGGGACGCCGGCGCGGTGGCGATGACCGGGACGCACGATACGCCGACCCTGGCGGGTTGGTGGACGGGACGCGACATCACCTGGAACCACAAACTGAAGCGCAGCACCGACGACGAACCCGCCGATCGGCTGCGCCGGATTGCTGAAAAGAAGGCGCTGTGGACCGCCTGCGCGGCGGCGGGCGTCGCGACGGGGCCCGTCCCCCGCGATGCGGCACCGGCGGTCGACGCGGCGTTGCGCTTCGTCAGGCAGGCACCCTGCCCGCTCACCGTCGTGCCGTTCGAGGATCTGATCGGTCTGGAGGATCAGCCCAACCTGCCCGGCACCACCGACGAACATCCCAACTGGCGCCGCCGCATGCCCGACACGACCGAGGCACTGCTCGCCCGGCCGGAGGTCGTCGTGCGCACCACCATCCTGTCCTCGGAAAGTCCCGCATGATCCCGCGCGCCACCTATCGCATGCAATTCCACAAGGACTTCACCTTCGCCGATGCCGAGGCGCTGGTGCCGTACCTCGACCGGCTGGGCATCAGCCACCTGTACGCATCGCCGATCACGGTCGCGGCGGCGGGGTCGATGCACGGCTATGATGTAGTCGATCCGACGCGGATCAATCCCGAACCGGGCGGCGAAGCGGATTTCCGCAGCCTGGTCGCGGCGCTTCGTTCGCGCGACATGGGCATGATCATCGACATCGTCCCCAATCATATGGGCGTCGCCGGCGGCGGCAACGTCTGGTGGAACGACGTGCTCGCCAGGGGGCAGGCGAGCGAGCATGCGCGCGTGTTCGATATCGACTGGAGCCGGCCGATCCTGCTCCCGGTGCTCGGCGACACGCTGGCGACGACGGTGGCAAACGGTGACATCACGGTCGAGGGCGACGAGATCGTCGCTTATGGCGAGCATCGTTTCCCGATCAGGCCGGAGGATCGGGGGGATACCGGCGATCTCGCCGCGCTTCTCGATCGCCAGCATTTCCGCCTGGCGAGCTGGCGCGTCGCCAACGACCTGCTCAATTGGCGTCGCTTCTTCACCGTCAACGATCTCGCCGGTGTGCGTATCGAGGACCCCGCGGTGTTCGAGGCGACGCATGCGCTCTACTTCCGTCTCCACGACGAAGGGCTGATCGACGGCGTCCGGGTCGACCATGTCGACGGCCTGACCGACCCGATCGGCTATTGCCGGCGCTTGCGCGAACGGCTCGGCCCCGATGCGTGGATCGTGATCGAGAAGATCCTGGGGCCAGGCGAAGGCCAGCCGGTCGGCTGGGGCGTCGACGGCACGAGCGGCTACGACTTCATGGAACAGATCGCGACGCTGATCCACGAGCCGCTGGGGGCACTGCCGCTCGAGGAA
>JBKBTU010000037.1:14748-15240 GCA_046290715.1 Sphingomonas sp.
ACGATCGCCACGGCCATGATGCCGGCGACCGCGTGCTGAAGATGATCGGTAAGCATCTGTGCCGCGAACTGGGCGTCGCCGCCTTCGTCGCACTCAACACCGATGAGGCAGTGACGCCCGCGATGCTGCGTCGCGCGATCGAGCGGTTGCTGTGGGTGTTCCCGGTCTATCGCACCTATGGCACCGGCAAGGCCGCACCGGCGCAGGATGCGGCGATCCGCGGCATGGTGCGCGAGCGCGTGGCGTGGCTGGTGCCCCCCGGCGAGGCGCATGTCGTCGATCGTATCCTGGCCTGGCTCGCCGGCGAGGGAGCGGGCGATGCGGCCGAGGCAGTACGGCGCTTCCAGCAGCTGTCCGCGCCGATCGCGGCCAAGTCGGTCGAGGATACCGCCTTCTATCGCTCGGGCCGGTTGCTGTCGCGCAACGACGTCGGCTTCGATGCGACCATCCTCGGCGTCACCGTCGACGACTTCCACCGCGTGGTGGCGGATC
>JBKBTU010000379.1:0-1648 GCA_046290715.1 Sphingomonas sp.
CACCCGGCGGAAACCGCCTTCGTGCGGGGCGATGCGTTCGCGCGGGATTGCCCGACACGTCGCTTGCTCGACCGGGTGGGCGACAAGTGGAGCGTGCTGGTCCTGTTGCTGCTCGGCGAGGGTGAGGCGCGGTTCGGCCAGTTGAAGCGGCGGATCGACGGCGTGTCGCAGAAGATGTTGAGCCAGACGTTGCGCGCGCTCGAGCGGGACGGGCTGGTCACCCGCCACCCCGTCGCGACGGTGCCGGTGACGGTGAGCTATCGCATCGCGCCGCTGGGCCGCGACCTGCTCGGTGCGCTGCAACGGATGATCGACTGGGCGGAGACGCGGATGCCGCAGGTGATCGAGGCGCAGCGGCGCTACGACGCCCGCATGCCGCCGATGCAATAGGTCAGCGACCCGCCGCTTCCTGCAACGCCGCCATGCGCGACGGCAGCGAAGCGAGAATGGCGCGGCGTTCGTCGGCGGGCTTCGCGCTCCAGTTGGAGATTTCGCGGATCGTCCGGCCGCATCCCCGGCACCAGCCCGTCGCCGCATCGAGCGTGCAGACGTTGACGCAGGGCGAGGCGAGGCTCGCCGGCTCCGGGGACATGCGTTCGATCATGGCGATGCGGTGGCGCCAATCAGGCGTCGGCGGGCTCGCGCAGGCCGAACGAGACCGACAGGAAGTCGGGGATCGGGCCGTTCCAGCCTTCGTCCGGGCCGTCCTGCCGGTCGCGCGCCTCGTGCCGCGGGCGTCGGCGGTCGTCGGCGCGGGCGTCCGAACGCGTGTCGGCGCGGGCGGCCGGGGGACGCGTCTCGCGGCGCGGCTGGTCGGCGGGGGCCGCCTCGGCCTCACGCCGGGGACGCTCGCCGCGACCGCGTTCGCGGCGGGGGCGGCGCGGTTCGTCGCCGGCAGAGGGGGCGGGCGTTTCCGCCTCCGGGGCATCGGCCATAGCGAGCCGGTTGATCGTCTGACCGGTCAGCTTCTCGATGTTCTGGACGTTCTCGGCATCCTCCGCCGTCACCAGCGTATAGGCGACGCCGGTCGCGCCACCGCGGCCGGTGCGGCCGATGCGGTGGACGTAGTCGTCGGGGTGCCAGGGCGCGTCGAAGTTGAAGACGTGGCTGACGCCCTTGATGTCGAGGCCGCGCGCGGCGACGTCGCTCGCCACCAGGATGTTGATCTTGCCCGACTTGAACAGGTCGAGCTCGGCGAGCCGCTGCGGCTGTTCCATGTCGCCGTGGATCTCGCCCGACTTGAAGCCGTGCTTCCTCAGGCTCTTGTTGAGCTCGCGCACCGTCGTCTTGCGGTTGCAGAAGATGATCGCGGTGCGCACCTCGTCGCCTTGCAGCAGCCGGCGCAGCGCCTCGCGCTTCTTGAACGCGGTGCCGGCGACGGGGACCAGCCATTGCGTGATGTTGATGTTGGTCGAGGCGGGGCGCGCGACCTCGATCGTCTTGGGATTGTCGAGGAACTTGTCGGCAAGCCGCTTGATCGGCGCCGGCATCGTCGCGGAGAAGAGCAGGGTCTGGCGCTGCTTGGGCAGCTTGGTGCAGATCTCCTCGATATCGGGGATGAACCCCATGTCGAGCATCCGGTCCGCCTCGTCGATCACCAGCATCGAACAGCCGGTAAGCAGGATGTTGCCGCGGCCGAACAGGTCCA
>JBKBTU010000380.1:0-1627 GCA_046290715.1 Sphingomonas sp.
CAGCCGGTTGAGCACGCCGAACACGAACAGGCCGACGCCGCCCGCCGCGACGACGCCGCGGCTCAGAGCGTCGACGCCTGTGCTGATCGTCGCGTAGCTTGGCCCGAGCAGCGCGCCGATGACGAGGCCGGCGAGGCCGGCGAGGATCGGCACCAGCCGCCGCCCGCCGAAGAAGGCGAGATATTCGGGCAGCTTCACCGTGGCGAAGCGGTTGTAGAAGACGCCGCCGACGAGGCCTGCGACGATGCCGATCGGCACCTGCAACTTGTCGATCGCCGCCGCCTTCCAGGCGCCGGTCAGCGTCGCTGCGATCGCATCGGCGCTACCCGGCGGGACGGTGCCCGCCGGCGGCACGAGGAAGACCTGCGCGGTATTGCCGATGACGAGGTAGCAGACCGCGCCCGCCATCACCGCGGCGCCGTTGCCGTCGCGCGCGAAACCGGTGGCGACACCGATCGCGAAGAGCAGGCCGAGGTGCGCGAAGATCGCGTCGCCCGCGGCGCTGAGGAAGGTCAGGTCGGCGCCGATCAGCGCCCCGATATCGGGCTGGCCCAGCCGCAGGAGCAGACCCGCGATCGGCAGCACCGCGATCGGCAGCATCAGCGCGCGGCCGAGCGGCTGCAGGAAGGCCATCAGCGAGGCGCGACCGGCAGAGGCAGTCGTGGTGGTCATCGGCCGGACTCCTCGGCGAAACGGCGGGCGAGTGCGCGGACCTCGGCAGTGCTCGTCGCGGCCATCGCGGCGGTGGCGAGCGCCTGCGTCGCCGCCAGGGTGAGGCCGGCGACCAGCGCCTTGGTCGCCGGCACGCGGGCGGGCGGCACCGACAGGGTGCGGACGCCGAGGCCGATCAGGATCGGCGCGGCGAGCGGATCGGCGGCGAGCCCGCCGCAGACGCTGACCGGCACGCCGCGGCTCGCCGCGCCCTCGCTGGTCAGGCGGATCAGCCGCAGCACCGCGGGGTGCAGGCCGTCGATCCCGGCGGCGAGCGCGGGATTGCCGCGATCCATCGCCAGCACATATTGGGTGAGATCGTTGCTGCCGATCGAAAGGAAGTCGGCCTGGGCAGCAATCAGGTCCGCGGTCGCTGCGGCGGCCGGCGTCTCGATCATCGCTCCGAGCTGTACCTCCGGGCTGCCCAGTTCGTCGCGCAGCCGGTCGAGCGCGGCGCGGACGGCGATCATCTCGTCGACGCTCGCCACCATCGGCACCATGATGCGGCAGCGCTCGACCTCCGGCACCGCGAGGATCGCGCGCAGCTGATCGTCGAGCACCTCCGGCCGCGCCAGCGCCACGCGAATGCCGCGGACGCCGAGCGCCGGATTCTCCTCCGCGGGAATGGCGAGATAGGGCGCCGGCTTGTCGCCGCCGACGTCGAGCAGGCGGATGACGACCGGACGGCCCGGCAGCCCTTCGACCACGCCCCGATATTCCGCCGCCTGTTCGGCGACGTCGGGCGCGACGACGCGGTCGAGGAACAGGAATTCGGTGCGGAGCAGGCCGCACCCCTCGGCGCCCGCGTCCGCGGCGGCGTGGGCGTCCGCGGCAGAGCCGAGATTGGCGTAGACGTGGATCGGCACCCCGTCCGCGGTCGCGGCCGGTCGATCGCCGGCGGCACGGGCCGCCGCCT
>JBKBTU010000381.1:0-1622 GCA_046290715.1 Sphingomonas sp.
CGCCATGCCGACGTAGCGCCCGAGCGGGGTGAGCCCCTTCTTCGCCGCGACGCTCTCCTCCATCAGCACCGAGGCGGAGGCGCCGTCGGAGAGCTGGCTGGCGTTGCCCGCGGTGATATGGCCCTCCGGCCCGACGACGGGTTGCAGCGCCTGGAGCCCCTCCAGCGTCGTATCGGCGCGGTTGCCCTCGTCCTTGGAGAGCGTGACCTCCTTGGTGCTGACCTCCTTCGTCGCCTTGTCGATGACGTTCATCGTCGCCGACAGCGGCACGATTTCGTCGTCGAACTTGCCGGCGGCTTGCGCCGCCGCGGTGCGCTGCTGCGACTGGAGGCCATAGGCGTCCTGCGCCTCGCGGCCGATACCGTAGCGGGTGGCGACCACCTCGGCGGTCTGGAGCATCGGCATGTAGATGTCGCCGTGCATCGCGATCAGCTGCTTGTCCGGCGCGACGCGCATCTGCGGTGTCTGGACGAGGCTGATGCTCTCGACACCGCCGCCGACGGCAACGTCCATGCCATCGACGATGATCTGCTTGGCGGCGGTTGCGATCGCCATCAGGCCGCTCGCGCACTGGCGGTCGAGCGACATGCCCGCGACCGACGTCGGCAGGCCCGCCATCAGCCCGGCCTGGCGCGCGATGTTGCCCGCCTGATGCCCTTGCTGGAGCGCCGCGCCGAACACCACGTCGTCGACTTCTGCGCCATCGATGCCGGCGCGTTCCACCGCGTGGCGGATCGCGTGGCCGGCGAGCGCCTGCGGCGTCGTGTTGTTGAAGGCACCGCGATAGGCGCGGCCGATCGGCGTGCGGGCGGTGGATACGATGACGGCGGAACGCATGAGGGCTTCTCCCTGGGAAATGACGTTAGACGAAGATCTGGCTGATCCACTCGGCAACCATCGCGGGCTTGTCCTGCCCCTCGATCTCGACGGTGAAGACGTTGGTCTGCTGGAACTGGCCGGGGCGCTTCTCGTCGAAGGCGAGCAGCTTGAAACGGCCGCGCACGCGGCTGCCCGTGCGTACGGGCGTGAGGAAGCGGACGCTGTTGCCGCCGTAGTTGACGCCCATCCTCGCGCCGGCGATGCGCGGCGCATCCGGTACCTTGGACGACAGCAGCGGCATCAGCGACAGGGTCAGGAATCCGTGCGCGATCGTGCCGCCGAACGGCGTCGCCGCCGCGGCGACGGGATCGACGTGGATGAACTGGTGATCACCCGTCGCCTCGGCGAAGCGGTCGATCATGTCCTGCGTCACCTCGACCCAATCGGACACGCTCTCCGTGCCGATTCTGGCCTGCATCTCCTGCGGGGTGATCGTCGTCACGCCTTTCCACCTCTCTGACTTTTGGCGACCGGCGTTTGGCGCTAGACGCGGGCCATTCTCTAGGCGCGCGCGGGTACTCCCCGCAAGCCTCGACCGACCGAAAGCTTGAACATGTCCTCTGCCGTAACGTCCGCCGCTCGCAAATCCATGGCACAGCTGTATCGCGCGAGCGAACCCGATGTTCTAAAAAGTCTGCTCGACCGCGCATCGGCCTCGCCCGACTCGCGCCAGCGCATCTTGGGCCATGCCTCCGGACTGCTCGCCGACCTGCGTGCGGCGCAGAACCGCGGCTGGGTGAACC
>JBKBTU010000382.1:0-1614 GCA_046290715.1 Sphingomonas sp.
ACTCAGCGTATCCTGGATGGGCGGCCGGGTGGGGGTGAGGGCCGGCACCGCCCCGATCCAGCCTTGCTGGATCGCATACTGGGCAGCGCGCGTCGTTTTCCAAGGCCGACGCTGGCGGCACGCGTGAGCCGGCGATAGGGAGGGGGCATGACCGCCACCGCCACGATCGACCGCCTGACCATCCGCCGCCCCGACGACTGGCACGTCCACTTGCGCGACGGTGCCATGCTGGATGCGGTCGCGGGCTATACCGCGCGGCAGTTCGCGCGGGCGATCATCATGCCGAACCTCACCCCGCCGGTGACCGACGTCGCTGCCGCCGAGGCCTATCGGTCGCGGATCCGCAGCGCGTTGAATGACGGCAGCACCTTTACCCCGCTGATGACCTGCTATCTCACCGATCACAGCGATCCCGCCGATATCGCCGCCGGCCATGCCGCGGGCGTCTTCACCGCCTGCAAGCTCTACCCCGCGCATGCGACGACCAATTCGGCGCACGGGGTGACCGATATCCTGCGGCTGACGGGGGTGCTGGAGACGCTGCAGCGGATCGGCATGCCGCTGCTGATCCACGGCGAGGTGACCGATCGCAGCATCGACATCTTCGATCGCGAGGCGGTGTTCGTCGAGCGGGTGCTGACCCCGCTGACGCGCGCCTATCCGGGGCTCAAGATCGTGCTGGAGCATATCACGACCGCGGAAGCCGCCGCGTTCGTCGCCGAGGCGGACCATCCGATCGCCGCGACGATCACGCCGCAGCACCTGCTCATCAACCGCAACGCGATCTTCGACGGCGGGCTCAGACCGCACGCTTATTGCCTGCCGGTGCTGAAGCGCGAGACGCATCGGCTCGCGGTGCGTCGCGCCGCCGTCTCCGGGTCGCCGCGCTTCTTCCTGGGCACGGACAGCGCGCCGCACGTCGTCGGCGCCAAGGAATCGGGCTGCGGCTGCGCCGGCATCTTCAACGCGCCGTTCGCGCTGGAGGCGTATCTGCGTGTGTTCGAGGAGGAGGGCGCGCTCGATCGCTTCGAGGGCTTCGCATCCGAGCATGGCGCGCGATTCTACGGCCTGCCGCTGAACGAGGGCACGGTGACGCTGGCGCGCGGCGAGGCGACCGTGCCGGCGCGGATCGGCGAGGGCGATACGGCGGTCGTGCCGTTTATGGCCGGCGAGACGCTGGGGTGGCGGTTCGAGGGGTGATGGCGCGCGGGGCTCAGGCAAAGCCTGAGCCGTCAGTCGACGCAGGCGCGTCGCTGGCCGGGCGCAGCCGAGCCGGCAGGCCGGCTCGCTCCGCCTAGAACGGCAGCCACTTCGCCTTGTGGGTGATCTTCATGTAACCGACGTTGACCCCGGCGCGATAGCCGACGCCCAGGCGGATCGGGATCAGCACGATGTTGCCGCGGCGCAGATAGGTCGCGGCAAAGCCGCCGACGAGGTAGAGGCGCCCTTCCGCCGCGGGGAAGCGGTGGAACAGGTCCTCGGTATCGTAGAGATTGTAGACGAGCACGAACACCTTGTTGGCGTCGCCACCGACGTCGAAGCCCACCGACGGGCCGGTCCAATAGACGGGCTGCTGCCCCTCGACCTTGTGGCTCATCACGCCCGATCCGTAGC
>JBKBTU010000383.1:0-1614 GCA_046290715.1 Sphingomonas sp.
GTTCGGCATGGCCGCGCTCGCCGTTCTGCCGCGACCAATTCGCGTGGGTGAGCATCAGCACGCGCTGCTCGACGATGCGGCTGACCACCGCGACGTGGCCGAGCGGCAGTCGTCCGGTCTTGGCGAAGACGATGACCGAGCCGACGCGCGGGTCGTGGCCGCGGTCGTACTTGCCGCCCGCCTGATCCCACCACGTCCAGGCATCGCCGTAGATCTGGATGCCCGACGCCGCCCGCGCGAATGGGACGCACTGCCCGACATAGTCGAGCAGCCCCGCCGATGCGCCGAGGGGAGCGGCAACCAGCGTTGCCGCATATGTTGCAGCGGCCCACATGCCGCATCTGGGAAGAAAGCCCCGCATTCCGTGGTTTGTACGGCAGCGAGGATGACCGCCGGCTTGGCGATCGTGGTTAAGCAGACATGAAAACGGCAAATATTTGCCGTCGTTGCGGAGGTGGAATGAAAGGCGCCGAGTGGGCGTTCAGGTGTGCGGGCGGTGCCCTCGCGTCATGTGTCCCCGCGAAGGCGGGGACCCAGTACTGGGCTCCCGCCTTCGCGGGAGCACAAGGGGGCGATAGAATCTAGATGACTGGCGATACAGAGCCGGCCGTCAGCCGACCCGCTCGACGTGGCCGGCTTCGAATCCCTCGACCGCCAGCGTCACGATGCGCTCCGCCACCACCTCCGGCGGCTTCACCGATTCGGGCGCCTCGCCGGGGTAGGCACGCGCGCGCATCCTGGTGCGGGTGGCGCCGGGATCGAGGATCGCGGTGCGGATGCCGCTGATCCCGCTCGTCTCGTCGCCATAGGCCCCGAGCAACGTCTCGAACGCCGCCTTGGAGGCGCCATAGGCCCCCCAATAGGCACGCGGCGCGCGGCCGACACTGGAGGTGATGCCGATCACCCGCGCGGCGGGCGCCTTGCGCAGCATCGGATCGAACGCCTGGATCAGCGCGACCTGCGCGCTGACGTTGAGGGTGAGCACCTGCGCCAATTCCTTGGCGTCGATCGCGGGGACGGCGGCGAGGCTGCCGAGCATCGCGGCGTTGAGCACCATCACGTCGAGCGCCTGCCAGCGTTCGCCGACCGCGGCGGCGAGGCGCGCGACGCTGTCCGTCTGGGTGAGATCGAGCGGGGCGATCGTCGCCGATCCGCCCGCCTGGAAGATGGTCTCTTCCACCGCCTCCAGGTCCTTGGCGGTGCGCGCGGTCAGCACGACGTGCGCTCCGGCGGCGGCAAGGGCGATGGCGGTGGCGGCACCGATGCCGCGGCTCGCGCCGGTCACCAGCGCGAGCTTGTTGTCGAGAGGCTTGGTCATGCTTGGGGTCCAAAGTCAGCTAGAACAGGATCGTGACGGAGCGGATTCTGGCGCACAGCCAGGAGCAAGGAGTGAGCGATGCCAAAGCATCGTGATCGACGCGCGACGCCGCCGTGCGCAAAAATCCGCCCGCCGCTCCGCGGTCGTCCGTGGAAGACCGCGGAGCGGCGTCGCTTGCTTGCGCGTAGCGCAGCTACGCGGCTGCGCTGCGCTTCTTGTCGGCGATCTTCTACGGACGATCACGAACCTGTTCTAGCTGACTTTGGACCCCTAGTTGACGCGCTCTTCCAGCATCG
>JBKBTU010000384.1:0-1286 GCA_046290715.1 Sphingomonas sp.
GGTGACGATCAGATGTCGGCGCGAGGTTTGAAGACCGATCCGTCTCAGCCCGCGGAGAGGTTGGCACTGCTGACGCCGTAATAGCTCGCGACCCGGTCGGCATAGGCCTGGTCGAAGACCGGCGCGTTGTTCGCCCAGCTCGGGCCGCCCTCCAGCATGCGGCGGTCGATCGTCACGACGTACAAGTCGCGCACGGGGTCGAACTGGAGCAGCTCGAACGGCAGCGGGTAGAAGCTCTTGCCCATGCCGAGAAACCCGCCGAGGCTCAGCACGGCGTGCGTCGTGCGGCCCGAACCCTTGTGCACCATGAGCGCGTAGACCGATCCGACTTGATCGCCATCGCGGCTTTCGACCTTGAGCGAATGGGCGACGTTCGCCTGGGCGAGCAGCTGGGTGGTGGCGGTCTGCGGGTCGGTCGACATCGGATGCTCCTGATTGATGCCGGTGAACCGCCCGGCGCCCGCGCCGGTTCCACGCGGCGGCGGGTTGAGGCGCCCCGCCCCTTCCCGCATAAGGCGCGGCCCATGCGTCGTCCCTCCCTCACCGCCCTATCCGCCTCGCTCGCCCTGGCACTGGCCGCCTGTGTCCCGCAAAGCGTCCCGCCGGCGCCGGCGCCGAGCCCGGTGGCGCTGCCCGCCCCGCCGCCCCGTCCGCGGGTGGTCGCGACGAGCAGCGACTGGCGCGACTGGCCGCTGACGCCCGGCACCTGGACCTGGCGCCGCGACGAGCGCGGCAGCATCGCGCTGTTCGGCGCCGCCGGCCGTGATGCGCAGCTGACGCTCCGCTGCGACCTCGGCCGCCGCCAGATCTTCCTGTCCGTCGCAGGCGGCGTCGCTGCCCCGATCACCGTCCGCACCACCAGCACGACGCGCACGCTGGCGGTGCAGCCGACCGGCGGGACGCCGCTCTATGTCGCACTGGCGCTCGCGCCGGCCGATCCGTTGCTCGATGCGATGGCATTCAGCCGCGGCCGCTTCGTTGTGCAGCAGCCCGGCGGATCGACACTGGTCATCCCCGCCTGGGCGGAGATCGGGCGCGTGACGGAGGATTGCCGCGGCTGAGCCCGGCCCCGCAGCGGCGCAGGATCCTCGGCCAAAACCCGACGCATTACAAGTCTTGTATGTCGCACCCACGATGCGCACATTGTCCGCGTGGGCGGGCCACCGTCCACATGGCTATCAACAAGCGAAAGGAGGTGATCCGATGTCTCATGGTTCAGCAGTGGGGTCGGTTCAGTTCGTTCGGGGGACTCGCTTCTAAGATCCGTCAGACCGGTGCCGGGGGGT
>JBKBTU010000384.1:1296-1611 GCA_046290715.1 Sphingomonas sp.
GCTCTCCGGCCGCTGACCATGTTTAGGGGCTGTCGGGTCGCCGGGAGGCGCCCGGCAGCCTCTTCTCATTGAGTTGCCAGCGCGACGCGCCATCCGTAGCAACTCCGACCTGCACCGATGATGCTTGCCGCCGGAACAGCACTTGCGATTTCGATCGCATCGGCCTGCCATTTTAGTTGAACGGGTGCCATGCCGTCGAACGCGACAGCGCGACAGGACAGCCAGCGCGTACGCGGCAGCCATGTCGGTTGCAGCCAGACGACACGCGTAAAACCACTCACGGCGCCACAGTCCCTCATCTCGACCCGCGCTTCG
>JBKBTU010000385.1:0-1608 GCA_046290715.1 Sphingomonas sp.
CTGGCGGATGCGCCGGAGAGCAACGACATCGCGCGCGACCTGCTGACGCTGATGGGCTCTCCCGACATCGCCAGCCGCCGCTGGATCTGGGAGCAGTACGACCACATGGTCGGCGCCGACACGGTGCAGGCGCCCGGCGGCGACAGTGCCGTCGTCCGCGTGCACGGCACCGACAAGGCGCTGGCGATCACCACCGACTGCACCCCGCGCTATTGCTTTGCCGACCCGGTCGAGGGCGGCAAGCAGGCCGTCGCCGAAGCCTGGCGCAACCTGACCGCAGTCGGCGCGACGCCGCTCGCCATCACCAACTGCCTCAACTTCGCGAACCCGCAGCGGCCCGAGATCATGGGCCAGATCGTCGGCTGCCTCGAGGGGATGGGCGAGGCGTGCCGCGCGCTCGACTTCCCGATCGTGTCGGGCAACGTCAGCCTCTACAACGAGAGCAAGGCGACCGGCGGCGGATCGGCGATCCTGCCGACCCCGGCGATCGGCGGCGTCGGCCTGCTCAAGGACTGGACGAAGAACGCGACGATCGCGTTCAAGGGCACCGGCGACGTCATCCTCGTCATCGGCAACCGCGGCGGCCATCTCGGCCAGTCGCTGTATCTGCGCGAATGCCACGGCCGCGAGGAAGGCCCGCCGCCGCCCGTCGATCTCGCCGCCGAGCGCAAGGCGGGCGACCTGATCCGCGCCGGCATCGCCGCCGGGCAGCTCTCCGCGGTCCACGACGTGTCGGACGGCGGCATCGCGGTGACCGTCGCGGAAATGGCGCTCGCCGGCAACATCGGCGCGATGATCGACCGCAAGCAGCCGTTCGGCTGCGCCCGCTCCTTCTTCGCCGAGGATCAGGGCGTGTACGTGGTCACCGTCGAGGATCATGCGCTGCTCGATTTCCTCGGTGCCGCGCATGCCGCCGGCGTCGAGGCCGAACCGCTCGGCCGTACCGGCGGCAAGCGCCTGATCTTCGAACGCCCTGATCGCGACGACGTGGTGACGCTCGATGCGCTGCGCCAGGCGCATGAGGGCTTCTTCCCGAAGCTGATGGGGGCCGACGCGGCGCTCGCCTAAGTCCTCCCCCTCCGTCGGCTACGCCGGCCCCATCCCCCCTGGCGGGGGAGGAACCATGCAGGATGCGACGAACCGAGGCTTAGCGACTGCGAGTCAGTCGCATATTTACTTGCGACCGTTTCGCATTAGCCCTATTCCCATGGGCGAAGCGAAGGAGCGTTCATGGTCGTCTGCGTCTGCAATGCCATCCGCGAATCCCAGGTCCGCGCCGCGGCGCGCAGCGGCTGCATGACCGCCTGCCAGGCGTACAAGTCGCTCGGCTGCGCTCCGAAATGCGGTCAGTGTACGGTGGTAGCGCGAGCCATTATCGACACGGAACGCGCTGCTGCGTAACGTTCGCAAGCGCAACAAACCGCAGATTTCCGCCATTTTCCGGGTTGTCGGAGCGGCCGCCTGACGCCTAAGATCGCCGCCACACGGACGATCGAGGTATTGGAGCCATGGCGATGAAGGGCGACCCGCGGGTCATCGAATTTCTGAACGAGGCGCTCAAGAACGAGCTGACCGCGATCAACCAATATTGGCTCCACTACCGGATGC
>JBKBTU010000386.1:0-1600 GCA_046290715.1 Sphingomonas sp.
CCTCGGGCGGTTCGTCGCAGGCGGGATGGCGGTCGCGCGGCGTTCATTAAGGAGCGCGCAGGGGTTTTTCGGTGAGACTGACGGACATGATCATAACGCGGCGCGTGCCGATCGGCGCGATCGCCCTCCTGCTGGCGGGCACGTCGGCAGCCACGCACGCACAGACGTCGAACACGACCGCGCCGCAGACCTTGCCCGGACTGGACAATTTCAGCCTGCCGTCGTCGCGGCCCACCCCGACGCCGACCCCAGTCGTGCCGCTGCCCCCGTCGCCGGTTCCGAGCACCGTCACGCCGACCCCCACACCGCGAGCCACACCGACACCGCGGGCGACGCCGACCCCGCGTACGACGCCGACGGCGACCGCGACGCCCTTGCCCCGCGTCACGCCGACGCCCGTGGCGACGCCCGCGCCCGCGCCAACGGCGTCGCCGACCGCGCAAGCGGCCGCATCGCCCACACCGGCGGCAACCGACGTCGTCGCCCCAGCGCCGACCGCAACCGCCGCGCCATCGGTGCCGGCCTCCTCGACAAATTCGTCGCCGCTCGGATGGTGGGCCGCCGGTGCGGCGCTGGCCGTGGCTGCGGTTGGTGGCCTGCTCTGGTACCGGCGCCGTCGCACCGACGACGCGGTGGAGGATGCGACCGATGCAGCGCCGATGGCGAACCCGCCGGCGCCCCCCGTCCGTCCCGCCGCGCCCGTCCGCCAAGGCGCGCCGGCGATGCTCGATCCGACGCCGCTGCCGGCCGAACGCGCGACGCTCGATCTGTCGCTACTTCCGCGGCGGGCAGGCCTGAACCTCATCAGCGCGACCGTGGAGGCCGAACTGATCGTTCGCAACACCGGCCGGGCGCCGGCCACGGCGATCCGGATCGGTGCCGCTCTGACCGGTGCGACGCCGGGGCAGGGGGGTGAGGTGGCCTCGCTCTTCGCACAGCCGATCGGCCGGCCCGCGACCCCGCCGTTCGCGTTGGCGCCGGGCGAGGAGCGGCGCGTCCGTATCGTGGCCGCCCTGCCGCGTGCCGAGATGCAGCCGCTGGAGGCGGGCGGCCGCGCGTTGATCGTGCCGGTCGTCGCGATCAACGCGCTCTACGACAGCGGCGGCACGGACGGGCAGACCGCGCAAGCCTTCGCGATCGGCATCGAGCGCGTCGACAGCGCCAAACTCGCGCCGTTCTGGCTCGACCAGCCGGCGCGGATGTATGACGGGCTCGGCATCCGGCCTTATGGTGCGGCGATCGCGCGGTAGGAGGCTCCTGGCCGTCGGGGGCCGGGCTCCAGTCGCGAGAGGGGTAGAAGGTCTCGAATGTTGCTGCTTCACCCCGGACTGGTTCCGGGTCCACCCGGCCGCCGGGGCGGGGCAAGCGGCTCTATCCGCTCGCCTCGCCGAGGTGTGGACCCCGGAACGAGTCCGGGGTGACGGAGAGACTGAGTGCGGGGCCTCTCCGGCGGTACCGCTCGCGATGCAGGTCCGCTGTGTGATCGTGCAGAGGACAGCGTGCGGACACCAAAAAGGGCGGCCTCCTTGCGGGGGCCGCCCTTTTCGTATCACTTCGGTCGGCCGTCATGGGCAAAGCCCATGACGTAGGACGCGGCTTT
>JBKBTU010000387.1:0-1585 GCA_046290715.1 Sphingomonas sp.
ACGCCTTCATGGAGCTGGGCGTAGATGATGGCGTGATCGTGGCGCGCACTGACTCGCTCGGCGCTGGCCTGACCAAGCAGATCGCCTATACCCGCGAAGCTGGTGATCTTGGCGATCAGTACAACAGCTTCCTCGATTGCGATGAAGTCGATGCTGCCAACCTTGGCCACGGCGATGTGCTGATTGCCCGCGACGGTAAGCTGCTGCGCCCGAAGCGCCTGCCGTCCAACCTGTTCCAGTTCCGCGAGGGGACGGGCGCCGACCGCTGCGTGCTCGACTGCATCACCTCGTTGCAGAACGGCGCGGACCTGCTGTGGATCGAGACGGAAAAGCCGCATATCGAGCAGATCGCCGGTATGGTCGATCGCATCCGCGCCGTCGTGCCCAATGCCAAGCTCGTCTACAACAATTCGCCGAGCTTCAACTGGACGCTCAACTTCCGCCAGCAGGTGTACGACGCCTGGGCCGCGGCGGGGCAGGACGTGTCGGCCTATGACCGGGCGCGGCTGATGAGCGCCGATTACGACGGTACGCCGCTGGCCGACGAGGCCGACGAGCGCATCCGCACCTTCCAGAAGGATGCGAGCGCGCGCGCCGGCATCTTCCATCACCTCATCACGCTGCCGACCTATCACACCGCGGCGCTGTCCACCGACAATCTGGCGCGGGAATATTTCGGCGAGGCGGCGATGCTGGGCTACGTCAAGAACGTCCAGCGCCGCGAGATCCGCGAGGGCATCGCCTGCGTCAAGCACCAGAACATGTCGGGCTCGGACATCGGCGACGACCACAAGGACTATTTCGCCGGCGAGGCCGCGCTGAAGGCGGGCGGCGCGCAGAACACGATGAACCAGTTCGCGGCGTGAGGGCGGGGGAGGCTGCGCCTCTCCCTCACATCACGCGCCCGCGGCGTCGAGCCGGTCGAGCTGGTCCTTGCTCAGCGCCAGCGTCATCGCGGGGAGCAGGTCCTCGATCTGCTCGACCCGCGTCGCGCTGGCGATGGGTGCGGTGACGCCGGGCTGGGCGATCAGCCAGGCGAGCGCGATCTGAGCGTGGGTTGCGCCGGTCTCATCGGCGACCGCGTCCATCGCGGCGAGCACGGCCGCGCCCTTGCCCTCAAGCAGATCGCCCATCCGGCCGCCGCGCACGCTCTGGCCGAGGTCGTCGCGGCTGCGATACTTGCCGGTCAGGAAGCCCGAGGCGAGGCCGTAATAGGGCAGTACGCCGATATTCTCGGTGACGCAATAATCCTGCAGCTCGCCTTCGAACTTGTGGCGGCTGACCAGATTATATTCGGGCTGCAGCACATGGTAGCGCGGCAGGCCGCTCGCCTTGGCGGCGTCGACCGCCGACTTCAGCCGTGCGGCATGGAAGTTGGAGGCGCCGATGACGCGCACCTTGCCGGCGTCGATCAGCCGTCCGAACGCCTCCAGCACCGCCTCCTGCGGCACGCCGTCGTCGTCCTGGTGCGCGTAATAGAGGTCGATCCGGTCGGTACCGAGCCGCTTGAGCGACGCCTCGGCCGCGGCGGCGATCCGCGTCGGGGCGAGCTTCTCGCCGCCCTCGCCGGGCAGCATGCCGACCT
>JBKBTU010000388.1:0-1506 GCA_046290715.1 Sphingomonas sp.
CGATACGCTGATCGTCATTCCCAACCAGAACCTGTTCCTGGTCGCCAACGCCAACACGACGTTCAAGGAAGCGTTCGAGATGGCGGACGAGGTGCTGCAGCAGGGCGTGCGCGGCATCACCGACCTGATGGTCATGCCGGGCCTGATCAACCTCGACTTTGCCGACGTGCGCGCCGTGATGAGCGAGATGGGCAAGGCAATGATGGGCACCGGCGAGGCAAGCGGCGACAGCCGCGCGATCGAGGCGGCACAGCAGGCGATCGCCAACCCGCTGCTCGACGGCGTGTCGCTGGACGGGGCCAAGGGCGTCATCGTGTCGATCACCGGCGGCGAGGACATGCGCCTGCTCGAAGTCGACGAAGCCGCGAACCATATCCGCGAGCTGGTCGACGACAATGCCAACATCATCTGGGGTTCGGCGTTCAACCCCGACCTGGAAGGCAAGATCCGCGTGTCGGTCGTCGCGACGGGCATCGAGGCGGATGCATCGGCCAAGCCGGCCGCACCCGCAACGCCGGAACCGGCGCGCAGCTTTTCGTTCGGGACCGTTCGGCGCCCGATGACCGGCGCGGCTGCGCCCGAAGCACCGGCAGCCGCCGCGCCCGAGCCCGAGCCGGTTGCGGTTCCGACCGCCCCGGCAGCGCCGGTGGGCGAGCCGGCTGCACCGGCGCCGGCGACCTTCGCCGACGAGGATGAGCTGCGGCTCGAAGCGCCCGACGCGCTTCCGGCCGAGCCGGCGGACGAGCTGGTGCTGGGATCGGAAGCAGTCGTTCCCGACGCCCCGGCCCCGGCCCCGGCCGAAACGCCGCGCGAGCCGACGATCCGGCGCCGCTGGCTGACCGGTGGCGACGATGCCGATGCGGCGCCCGCTCCGGCCCCGGTGGAAACGCCCAAGGCACGCAGCGGCGGCACCCTGTTCGAGCGCATGGCGGCGGCGCGCAATGCGTCGCGCGATGACGACGACAAGGATCCGCTGGATATCCCGCGTTTCCTGAACCGTCAGAATAATCAGTGACCCGATCCGGGCCCGTGCGATCGGCGCGCGGGCCCGTCCGCGATTGACCGCACGGGCAGGGCGCCCGGTCGCTGTCTGCCGACGCGACTACATGCCTTGCGCGTGGGATGATGTAGTCGGCGCAGCAGCATGACCCGCATAGCCAAGCCCGCTTGTTCCACCCTGCGCCTTGCCGCCGCGCTTGCGCTGTTCGGCCCCTTGCCGGTCGTTGCCGGTACCGCGCCGCAGGAAGTGGCGCCGCCGCCGACCCCCAATGCCGACCGGCTGGCAGCGCAGATGCGCATCCTGGCAACCGATCCGCGCAACGTGCCGGCGCTGCTGGCGGCGGGGGAATTGAGCGCGCGGCTCAACGATCCTGCGGCGGCGGCGGGGTTCTTTGCCCGCGCCCAGTCGCTTGAGCCGGGCAATCCGCGCGTCGCCGCCGGCCAGGCGATGGTGATGGTGCGGATGGAGCGTCCGGGCGAAGCGTTGCGGCTGTTCGCGCTGGCCGA
>JBKBTU010000038.1:0-15090 GCA_046290715.1 Sphingomonas sp.
TTACGTGCTCGCGCGGCTCTATCAGGCGCAACTCGCCAACGCGCGTGCCAGTCTGGCGCTACAGGACGACAATCTCGAGATCGCGGGCTTCCGCGTGCAGGCGGGGCTCGTTTCGTCGGTCGATGTCGAGCAGGCGCGCAGCCAGCGCGCGCAGACCGCCGCGAGCGTGCCGCAGATCGAGCAGCAATATGCCGCCGCCGTCGCACGGCTGGGCGTGCTGACCGGGCAGGCGCCGGGCGCGCTGCGGACCGCGCTCGCCGCGGCCCGGCCTATCCCGCGCGGCCCCGCGAGCGTCGGTGTCGGCATCCCGGCCGATGCGCTGCGCCGCCGGCCCGACGTGCGCGCCGCCGAGCGCAGCCTCGCCGCGGCGACCGCGCAGATCGGCGTCGCGAAGGCGCAGCTCTATCCGGCGCTGGCGATCACCGGCAACATCAACACCAACGCGACCAGCCTTTCGAGCCTGGGCGATGCGATCACCGGCGGGTTGTTCGCAGGGCTGACACAGGCGATCTTCAACGGCGGCCGCCTGCGCAGCCAGGTCCGCTCGAGCGAAGCCGCCGCCGATGCCGCGCTTGCCGCCTATAAAGGCACGGTGCTGACCGCACTCGAGGATATCGAGAATGCGATCGTCGCGCTCGACGCGGCACGCCAGCGCGAGACGCAGTTCCGCATCGCCTATGACGCCGCCAACGCCTCCGCGATCCTCGCGCGCAGCCAGTATCGCAGCGGCCTCACCGATTTCACGACGCTCAACCAGCAGGAGGCCGCCCTGCTCTCCGCGCAGAACGGCCTCACCCAGGCGCGCTCCGACCAGGCGACCGCGCTGATCGCGCTCTACAATGCGCTCGGCGGCGGCTGGGATGCGAGCGTCGTTCCCGAGGCGCCGCCCGCCGGCGCACAGACCCCCCAGGGCGAGACCCGCTGATGGCCGATCAACAGACCGACGAATTTCTGGGCGTGAAGCCGGTGCCGGCGTGGCGTCGCTACGTCAAATGGGTGCTGGTCGCGATCGGCGTGGTGCTGCTCGCGCTGCTGCTCAAGAGCTGCTTCGGGCCGAAGGCAGATGCGGGCTATGCGACGCAGGGGGTCGAGCGCGGTGCCCTCACCGTCACCGTCTCGGCGACCGGCAAGCTCGCGCCGACCAATCAGGTGACGGTCGGCTCGCAGCTCTCGGGCCTCGTCACCAAGGTGGTGGTCGACGTCAACGACCGGGTCACTGCCGGCCAGCCGCTGGCGCTGATCGACCCGCAGCAGATCGACGACCAGATACGCCAGCAGCGCGCGCAGATCGCCGCCAATCAGGCGCAGGTCGGGCAGGCGCAGGCGACCGTCGCCGAGAGCCGCGCGCAACTCGCCCGGCTCGAGGAGGTCTACAAGCTCTCCAACGGTCGCGTGCCCTCGGCCTCCGAACTCCAGACCGGCCGCGCCAACTACCAGCGTGCGATCGCCGCGCTGCGCACCGCGCAGGCCAATGTCACCGCCTCGCAGGCATTGCTCGCGCAGAGCCAGACGCAGCGGCAGCGCGCGATCATCCGCTCGCCGGTCAACGGCGTGGTGCTCGCCCGCCAGATCGATCCGGGGGCGACCGTCGCCGCCTCGTTCAACACGCCGACGCTGTTCGTGATCGCCGAGGACCTTTCCAAGATGAAGCTGGAGGTGGCGATCGACGAGGCCGACGTCGGCGAGGTCAAGGTCGGGCAGAAGGCGAACTTCACCGTCGATGCCTTTCCGGGCCGTACCTTTCCGGCGACGATCACCCGCGTCGACCTGGGATCGAACCTGACGGTCAGCTCCGCGAGCTCGACCGCCACCACCACGACGACGGCGACGACCGGGCAGGTGGTGAGCTATGCCGCCGACCTCACCGTCGCCAATCCCTCGCTGCAACTGCGGCCCGGCATGACCGCGACCGCCGATATCGTCACCTCCGACAAGCGGAACGTGCTGCTGGTGCCGAACGCCGCGCTGCGCTTCACGCCGGCGGCGGCGAATGCGGGCGGGTCGGGCGGCGGCATCGCCGGCTCGCTCACTTTCCGTCCCCGCCGCGACCGGCCGGAGCGGACGGCGAAGCTCGGCCGCGGCGCGTCGCAGACCGTCTACGTCAAGGACGCCGAGGGCAAGCCGCAGCCGGTGCAGGTCACCACCGGCGACACCAACGGCACGATGACCGAGGTGCTGTCGGGCGACCTCAAGCCGGGCCAGCAGGTCATCACGGCACAACTCGCGAGCGGCAGCGACAATGCCGGCGGTGGGCGGCGCGGCGGCGGTGGCCAGCGCCGCAGCGGCGGGGGCGGGGCCGGTGGGCAGTGATCCAGAGTCGGCGTCACCCCGGAGTCGTTCCGGGGTCCACTCCGCGGCGTGGCGAATGGCAAGAGGCTCAAAGCGTCCGCGCGCGGACCGGTGGACCCCGGAACACGTCCGGGGTGACGAGGGTTTGCGGTGATGCCTGACCCCCTGATCGCCCTGCGCAACGTCACCAAGGTCTACGGCACCGGCGCGACGCAGTTTCAGGCGCTGAAGGGCGTCGACCTCGACATCCAGGCCGGCGATTTCGTCGCGGTGATGGGGCCTTCGGGGTCGGGCAAGTCGACGACGATGAACATCCTCGGCTGCCTCGACGTGCCCTCGGGCGGCACCTTCCTGTTCCGCGGCCATCATGTCGAAACGCTCGACCGCGACCAGCGCGCGCTGCTGCGCCGCCGCTACCTCGGCTTCGTCTTCCAGGGGTTCAACCTGCTCAGTCGCACCAGCGCCCTCGAGAACGTCGAGCTGCCCTTGCTCTACCGCGGCGAGGACAAGAAGAGGCGGCGCGAGCTCGGCATGGCGGCGCTCGAGAAGGTCGGGCTCGACCGCTGGTGGGACCATACGCCCGCCGAGCTGTCGGGTGGCCAGCAGCAGCGCGTCGCGATCGCCCGCGCGATCGTGACGGAGCCCGACGTGCTGCTCGCCGACGAGCCGACCGGCAACCTCGATTCGGAACGCTCGGTCGAGATCATGGAATTGCTGACCGACCTCAATCGCAACGGCAACATCACCGTGCTGATGGTGACGCACGAACCCGACATGGCAGCCTTCGCGCGCACGGTGGTGCACTTCAAGGACGGCCTGGTCGAACGGATCGAGGCGCAGCATCGCCAGGGCGAGGCGGTCGAATCATGAATGGCCCTCTCCCCATGGGAGAGGGAGGGAGCCGGCCGCAGGCCGGCGGAAGGGTGAGGGTGACACCCAACGGGCATCCCGCGCTCGCCCTCACCCCGCGCCGCCTGCGGCGGCTTGCCCCTCTCCCGGCGGGAGAGGGGGAGAAGGACAGATAATGCTCGGCACCACCTTCATCCTCGCGCTGCGCTCGATCCGGCGGCACCTGCTGCGCTCGTTCCTCACCATCCTCGGCATCGTCATCGGCGTCGGCGCGGTGGTGACGATGGTGACGCTGGGCAAGGCGACCACCGCCGCGGTGCAGCAGCAGATCAGCGCATTGGGCAGCAACATTCTCCAGATCCGCCCCGGCCAGGGCTTCGGCCGCGGCGGCGGCGGACCGCAGCCGCCCAATTTCAAGCCGGAGGACGTCGAGGCGATCGCGCAGCAGATCGCCGGCGTCACCGCGGTCGCGCCGCAGGCGAGCGCGTCTGCGACCGCGATCTACGAAGGCGCCAACTGGTCGACCTCGATCAACGGCACCACCAGCGCCTTCCTCACCGTCCAGCCCTGGCCGCTGACCGCCGGCCGCTACTGGACCGCGGCGGAGCAGGAGGCGGGCAAGGCGGTGTGCCTGATCGGCAATACGGTGCGGCAGAACCTGTTCCGCGGCGCGGATGCGATCGGCCAGCGCATCCGCCTCGGCAACGTCAGCTGCGACGTGATCGGTACGCTCAGCACGCGCGGGCAGGGCGGCTTCGGCGATCAGGACGACGTGGTGGTGATGCCGATCAAGACGGTGCAGCGCCGCTTCACGGGCAATCGCGACGTGCGGCTGATGCTGGTCGGCGTCGACACCGATTATTCCACCGCCTCCGTCTCCTCGGCGATCACCGACCTCCTGCGCGAGCGCCGCCACCTGCAGGCCGGACGCGACGACGATTTCAACATCTTCGACACCAAGCAGATTTCCGACACGCTGACCGGCACGACGACATTGCTCACCCGCATCGTCGCGGCGGTGGCGGCGATCAGCCTGGTCGTCGGCGGCATCGGCATCATGAACATCATGCTGGTGTCGGTGACCGAGCGTACGCGCGAGATCGGCATCCGCCTGGCGATCGGCGCGGTCGCGCGCGAAGTGCTGCTCCAATTCCTCGTCGAGGCGGTGGCGCTCTCCTGCCTCGGCGGCCTCATCGGGCTGGTCATCGCGCAGGGCGTCATCCTCGCGCTGGTGCCCTTGATGCAGGTACCCTGGACCTTCGATCCGCAGATCAACCTGATCGCCTTCGCGATTTCCGCGGTGATCGGCGTGGTGTTCGGCTATTTCCCGGCGCGGCGCGCCGCGGCGCTCAACCCGATCGACGCGTTGCGCCACGAATAGCTGTCGCGGGCCTGTCAGATTGCGGCGGTAGACGCCGTCGCATGATCGCTCTTCGCCCGCTCGTCGCCGCCCTGGCTCTGGCCTCCGCCCCCGCAATCGCGCAGGATCGGGGTATGACCGCCGCACCGCTCTCGTCGCCGATCGTCATCGCCCATCGCGGCGCCAGCGGGTCGCGGCCCGAACATACGCTCGCCGCTTACGATCTCGCGATCGATCAGGGCGCGGACTATATCGAGCCCGATCTGGTCCCGACCAAGGACGACGTGCTGGTCGCACGGCACGAAAATGCGATCGGCGGCACGACCGACGTGGCGTCTCATCCCGAGTTCGCCGGCCGCCGGACGACCAAGACGATCGACGGCCAGACAATCACCGACTGGTTCACCGAGGATTTCACGCTCGCCGAGCTGAAGACGCTGCGCGCACGCGAGCGGCTGCCGCAATTGCGGCCGGGTAACGCCGCCTATGACGGCCGCTTCGAGGTGCCGACCCTCGCCGAGATCATCGCGCTCGCCAAGCGCCGCTCGCAGGAGACCGGGCGCACGATCGGCATCTATCCCGAAACCAAGCATCCGACCTATTTCGCGCGGATCGGTCATCCGACCGACGCGCGGCTCGTCGCCGAATTGCGTCAGGCGGGCTGGGACAGCGCCGATGCGCCCGTCTTCATCCAGTCGTTCGAGGTCGCGAACCTCCAGCGTATCCACGCGCTCACCAAAATACGGCTGATCCAGCTGGTGGCGGGCGAGGGCGCGCCGGCCGATGGCGCCGCGCCGTCCTATGCCGCGATGCTGACGCCGGCGGGTCTGCGGCAGATCGCGCTCTATGCGTATGGCATCGGGCCGGACAAGGCGCAGCTATGGCGCGGCGATGCACCGACGACGCTGGTCGCCGATGCGCATGCCGCGGGACTGCGCGTGCACCCATGGACGTACCGGGCCGAAAATGCCTTCCTCCCCGCGCGTTTCCGCCAGGGCGACGCGCCGGCGACGCACGGCGATATCGCAGGCGAAATCCGGTCCGCTCTCGGCCTTGGAATCGACGGATTTTTCACCGATTATCCGGAAATCGGCGTGGAGACCCTCCGCGCCGCAAAGGATCATCCGTGAATGCGTAGCACCTCTCTCCTGCTCCTGCCCGTCCTGCTCGCCACCGGCGGCTGCGTCAGCACCGCCACCTCGATCGTCAAGGCGCCCTTTCAGGTCGCGGGCAAGGCGGTCGACTGGACCACGACCAGCCAGGAAGAGGCGGACCGCAACTACGGCCGCAAGATGCGCAAGCAGGAGGCGAAGGAAGGCCGCGAGCGCAAGAAGGCGGCCGAACGCTGCCGCAAGCACCCCGACGACCAGGACGCCTGCCGCTACTCGGGTTACCGGGCGGGGTATTGACCACCTCATCGTCATCCCGGCGAACGCCGGGATGACGGAGAGGACGGGTTGCGACGCGCGGGAGCGCCTACCGATCCTGCGCCACCGCATCGCCCGCCAGCGCGGCGGCGATCGCGATCAGCACCTCCGGGTGGATGTGGACGCCGAGGTGTCCGCTCGTCACTTCGACCGCGTCGGCGCTGGGATCGCGGCAGATGAAGCCGTTGACGAAGCCGTCGCGCGGGCTCCAGATCGCGGTACAGGGGACGGGCAGGGGGGCGGCGATCGCCTCGCTGCGGGCGATCACCGCGGGATCGTCGACACGCTCGCCGGTCGCCCATTCAAAGGCGCGCCAGACGTTGGTCGCGCGGCCGCCGCCCGCATAGGGTGAGCTGACCGTCACCACGCGCGCGACCAGATCCGGCCGCCGGTGTGCGACGAGCCGCGCCATGATCCCGCCCAGGCTGACCCCAACCAGCGTCACCGGTCCGCCCTCGGCATGCAGTGCGGCGACGCGCGCGATCAGTCGCTCGGCTTCCGCGCCGACGCTCTTGACGCCGAGGTTGCGGCCGAGGCCCCAGCCTTCGGCGCGATAGCCCAGCCGTTCGAGGAAGCGGCGAAGTACCAGGCTCGATCCGTCCGCGTCGAACAGGCCGGGCAGCACCATCACCGTGCCGCCGCGCCCGGGCGGCACCGCGGCAAGCGCGGCGGCGTGGCGCCAGCGCGTCGCGAGCATCCAGGCGACCCGCGGCACTTCGCTCGCAGCGAGCGTCTTGGGCGGCGGCGGGGGAGCGAGGAACCCCGTGCCGAAGCGCGCGTGCGCGGGCGGTTCGGCCCGCCACCGGGCGAGCCCCGCCTGCAAACGGGTCAGAACCATCCCAGCACCGTCACCGGGAACGGCGTCCAGCGGCCGATCCGCACGCCTGCGAAGCGCAAGGCGTCTCCCGCCCAGGCGTTGCAGGTCCGCGCGGCGCTGTAGTGACCGCGCGCGGCGTAGAAGACGTCGTTGCGGTCGTAGCCGCGGATCGCCTCGCGGCGGGTTGCGAAGCTCGCGCGGATATAGGCGGTGAGGCGACGATATTCGGCCGGCCGCAGCAGCACGCTGCGCACCGCGCGCCCCGCAACCGGCGCGGGGACATGCTCGACGTGCAACAGCGTCGCATCGCTGCCGCGCGCGGATGCGAGGATCGTGCGCAGCTTGACGTCCGCCCAGGTCGCCGTTTCGAGGAAGAAGGTCCGTTCGCCCCAGCCGATCGCGAGATGGTCATACCCGGCATAACGCGGGTCGGCGAGGTCCGCTCCCGGTGCGATCCCACGCCAGTCGACCCCTGCGGCGACCTTGGGCACCACCAGCCCGACATGGATGCCGTTCGACTCGACATAGACGCGTACGCCCTCGCTCGGCGACCGCCAGCCGGCGTGCGCGGGGATCGTGCCGCCGATCAGCCCTGCGGCCGCATAGCCCGCGAGCAGCAGCACCAGCAGCGCCGCAGCGCGCGTCGCCCAGCGGAACGGCATCGTCAGTGGCGCACTATGTCGTATCATCCGAAACCTTATGCTAGGCCTTCACCATGGCAGATGACTCGCACGCTTTCGATACCCCGCCCGCTGGCGCCGCCGCCGACTGGACGGTGGACCAGGACTGGCAGCATTACACCGCGGAGGAGCATGCGACCTGGGACACGCTATTCGCGCGGCAGAGCAAGCTGCTGCCCGGCCGTGCGTCCGACGCCTATCTGCGCGGGCTCGACGTATTGAAGCTCTCGAAGCCCGGCATCCCCGACTTCGCCGAGCTCTCCGAACGGCTGATGAAGCTGACCGGCTGGCAGGTGGTGGCGGTTCCCGGGCTGGTTCCTGACGACGTATTCTTCGACCACATGGCGAACCGCCGCTTCGTCGCCGGCAATTTCATCCGTCGCCCCGATCAGCTCGACTATCTGCAGGAGCCCGACGTCTTCCACGACGTGTTCGGTCACGTGCCGATGCTCGCCGACCCCGTGTTCGCCGATTATCTCGAGGCCTATGGCCGGGGCGGGCAGCGCGCGCTCGGGCTCGATGCGCTCAAGTATCTGGGTCGGCTCTACTGGTACACGGTGGAATTCGGGCTGATCCGTGAAGATGCGGGCCTGCGCATCTACGGATCGGGCATCGTGTCGAGCTTCGCCGAAAGCCGCTTCGCGCTCGACGATCCCAGTCCGAACCGCATCGGCTTCGACATCGCCCGCGTGATGCGCACCGAATATCGCATCGACGATTTTCAGCAGAATTACTTCGTGATTCCCAGCTTCGAAGAGCTGTTGCGGATCACGGTGGAGACGGATTTCGCCCCGCTCTACGCGGAATTGAAGGCGCAGGAGGATATCCCGGTGGCGGCGATCCTGCCGGAGGACGCAGTCATCACCCACGGCACGCAGGCCTATGCGAACGGGAAGGCCGCGAGATAAGGCGCCGCTCCTTCCCAAAGCATGTCGTCCCCGCGCAGGCGGGGATCCAGACTGGCTAGCTTCTCGAAAGACGCGTGACGTCAGCGTATCTGGATCCCCGCCTGCGCGGGGATGACAATGTGTGGGGGGCGGGGCCTGCGCGCCTCGCCCCTGGTCGATCAATACACCCGCTTCTTCGGCTTGATGTACTCGACGTCGTCGGTCAGCGTGTAATCGTGCACCGGGCGGTAATCGATCGCGGTCGCGCCGCCGACGCCGCCCCAGCCGGTGAACGTGGTGATCGTGTGCTTCATCCACTCGCCGTCGTCGCGATCGGGATGATCCTCGTTGACGTGGGCTCCGCGCGATTCCTTGCGATTGGCGGCCGAATCGATCGTCACCACCGCCTGGCTCACCAGATTGTCGAGCTCGAGCGTCTCGATCAGGTCGGTATTCCAGATCAGGCTGCGGTCGGTGATCGCGACGTCGGCCATGCTGGCATAGATGCCGCGCATCAGCTCCTGCCCTTCAGAGAGGAGGGCGTTGTCGCGGAACACCGCGCAATGCTTCTGCATGGTGCGCTGCATCTGCCCGCGGATCTCGGCCGTCTTCGACCCGCCCGAGGCGTTGCGGAAGCGGTCGAGGCGGGTGAGCGACAGCTCCTCCGACCCCTTGGGCAGCGGATTGTGCACGGTGTTCGGCTTGCAGATTTCGGCGATCCGCTTGCCGGTCGCGCGCCCGAACACGACGAGGTCGATCAGGCTGTTGGAGCCAAGGCGGTTGGCACCATGGACCGACACGCACGCCGCCTCGCCGACAGCGAACAGGCCGGGCACGACCGTATCCGGGTTGCCGTCCTTGAGGTGGACGACCTCGCCGTGGAAGTTCGTGGGAATGCCGCCCATGTTGTAGTGGACGGTCGGCGTCACGGGCAGCGGCTGGCGCGTCAGGTCGACGCCGGCGAAGATCTTGCCCGTCTCCGTGATGCCCGGCAGGCGCTCGTGCAGCACCTTGGGATCGATATGGTCGAGGTGCAGGAAGATGTGGTCGCCGTTCTTGCCGACGCCGCGGCCTTCGCGCATCTCCATCGCCATTGAGCGCGACACGACGTCGCGGCTGGCGAGGTCCTTCGCCGACGGGGCATAGCGCTCCATGAAGCGCTCGCCTTCGGAATTGGTCAGGTAGCCGCCTTCGCCGCGCGCGCCCTCGGTGATGAGCACGCCCGCGCCGTAGATGCCGGTCGGGTGGAACTGGACGAACTCCATGTCCTGCAGGGGCAGGCCGGCGCGCAGCACCATGCCGCCGCCATCGCCGGTGCAGGTGTGGGCCGAGGTCGCCGAGAAATAGCAGCGGCCGTAGCCGCCGGTCGCCAGCACGGTGTTGTGGCTGCGGAAGCGGTGGATGCTGCCGTCTTCCATGCACAGCGCAACGACGCCGCGGCAGACGCCGTTCTCCATGATCAGGTCGAGCGCGAAATATTCGACGTAGAAGTCGGCGTCGTAGCGCAAGGACTGCTGGTAGAGCGTGTGCAGCATCGCATGGCCAGTGCGGTCCGCGGCGGCGCAGGTGCGCTGCGCGGGCGGGCCTTCGCCCATGTTCTGCATCATGCCGCCGAACGGGCGCTGATAGATGCGGCCCTCATCGGTGCGGCTGAACGGCATGCCGGCCTGTTCGAGTTCGTAGACCGCGGCCGGGGCCTCGCGGACCATGTACTCGATCGCGTCCTGGTCGCCGAGCCAGTCCGACCCCTTGACGGTGTCGTACATGTGCCAGGTCCAGTGATCCGGGCCCATGTTGCCGAGGCTCGCGGCGATGCCGCCCTGCGCCGCGACGGTGTGCGACCGGGTCGGGAACACCTTGGTGATACAGGCGGTCTTCAAGCCGTTCTGCGCGCATTCCATGACGGCGCGCAGGCCCGAACCGCCGGCGCCGACGACGACGGCGTCATAGGTGTGGTCGATGATCTTATAGGCGGGTGCTGACGAGGCCATTATGCGGCGGCTCCGAAGGCGACCTTGAGGATCGCGAAGATGGCGATCGCGGCGGTCGCGACCGTGAAGAAGTTCAGGAGGACGATGGCGGCGACGCGGCGCTCGTCATGCTGGTAATCCTCGATCACCACCTGCAGCCCGAGGCGGAAGTGGTAGAAGACCGAGACGACGAGCAGGATCATCGGGATCGCCGCCCAGCCGTTGCGCAGCCAGTCGTGCACCGCCGCATAATCGTAGGCGGGCATGCGCAGGATCGAGAAGACGAACCACAACGTCAGGAGCAGGTTGGAACCCGCGGTGACGCGCTGGCGCCACCAGTGATGCGCGCCTTCCTTGGCGCTGCCGAGGCCGCGGACGCGGCCGATGCTGGTGCCCGAACCCATTACTTGATCCCCAGGTAGAGCCAGAAGGCGAGCGTCAGCACGACGCCGCCGATGATGACCGCGAGGCTGAACGTCTTGTTGCGCTTCAGCTCGAACGCGGCGCCCGCGTCCATGACGAGGTGGCGGATGCCGTTCAGCATGTGCGTGAAGAACGCCCAGGTGATGCCGACGCCGACGATCCAGCCGAGCGGGTTGAGCGCGCCGCTGTCGTGCGTGAAGACGTCGCGGAACGTCGCATAGCTTTCCGCGCCGCCGGCGATCGCCGCCAGCCACCAGACCAGCAGCACGGTGCCCACCGTCGCCATCCCCGATCCCGTCGCGCGGTGGAGGATGGAGACCAGCATGTGCGGTCCCCAGCTGTAATGGAGCTTCAGAAAGCCCGAAAACAGGTGCGGGCTGCGCGGACGCGGCGGAGTACGGGATGCCATGAACGGTCCTCGGGCCAAGACGAATGGACTGCCTATTAGGCCGACGGTGCCGCGATGCAACCCACCGCGCCGGCTCGCGGACGACTCTAACCGCGCATTAACTACTGGAGGCTAGACCGGCAGACCTACACAGCCGCTGACTGTCCGGAGACTCTCTTGTCCGATCCCCTCCTTCCCCCGCCGGCGAGCATTGCGGCGGCCGTCGACCTCAGGAGCCGCATCCAGGCATTCGACGGGGGTGAAAACACCCTGATCGCACGCGCCGCCGAGCTGTGGACGATCATCGAGTCGGACGCGCCGGACATCGTCGAGGCCTATTGGGCGCACTGGCGCCTCGCCAATCCGGGTGCCGCCGAATGGACGCCGCTCGAGAACGAGCGCCGCGTGTCGGCCGGGATCGCCTATCTGCGCAATCGCTGTTGCCATCTCGACGGGCGCGCCTGGGTCGAATCGCTCGAGCGTTCGGTGGCGGCGGCCTATACGGCGGGCGTGTCGACGATGGAGGTGCTGGCGATGTCCTGCGCCAGCGACCGCGCGGCGCTCAACGCGCTCATGCGGCGTGTGCCGGGTGACGACCCCCGGCAGAGCGGGCTCGTCGATGCGCTGATGCGCCTGTTCGGGATGGAGACCGAGCTGACCGTGGAGTTGTTCGCGGGCTTCGCCGACTTCAACGCGCGCGCCGCGCGTGACCGGCTCGCCGCCGAATTCCGCGAAGGCATCGCAACGGCGGTCGAGACGGCGACCGACGAGGGCCATGCGCTGCGCGAGCAGACGGTCCGCAGCTCGGGCGCCGCGCGTGGCATGCTGGGCAAGGCGAGCGAGGTCGCCGCGGCGGCCGAACAATCGGCGGTGGCGATGCGCGAGGCGGCGCAGACCGCGGCCGGGCTGATCCGCGCGATCGAGGATGCGCGCACCGAGGTGGAGGCTGCGGCCGAGATCGCCAGCCGCGCGAGCGTGCAGGCGAGCGACGCGGTCGGCATGTCGGAGGCCTTGTCCGACCACGCCAAGTCGATCGAATCGATCCTGGGGCTGATCCGCGACATCGCGGGGCAGACCAACCTGCTGGCATTGAACGCGACGATCGAGGCGGCGCGCGCGGGCGATGCGGGCCGCGGCTTTGCGGTGGTGGCGCAGGAGGTGAAGAGCCTCGCCAACCAGACCGCGCGTGCGACCGACGACATCGCCGCCAAGATCGCCTCGATCCAGTCGGCGACGCGCTCGACGGTCGAGACCAACGCCAGCATCAAGACGACGGTGACCGAGGTGCAGGAGAGCGCCGACCGCATCCGTTATGCGATGGAAGCGCAGGCGCAGACGGTGACCGCGATCACCGCCGCAGTCGACGAGACCGCGCTCGCCGCCGATTCCATGTCCAACACCATCGCCGCGATCCGCGAGGATACCGAAACGGTAGCCGCCGAGATCGACGGCGTCGGCCGCGGCTTCGACCGGCTCGACGGACGTTTGAACACCCTCAAGAACAGCGCGGGCGATTTCGTCGCCAAGGTCGCTGCGTGAGGTCGGAGAGGATGACGCAATGGGCAGGAATGCGGTGCCGGCAGGGGTGACGGTCGCACGGCGCAGCATCGTCGAGCATCTCGGCGAATATGACTGGGACGGGACGATCGCCGATTCGTGCCGCGACATCTGCACGCTGTTGCAGCCGGAGGATTACCAGCGGATCGCGCGCTTGTTCTGGCAGCATTACCTGGCGCTGCCGGGGACGGCGGCGATCCGGCATCTGTTCACCGCAGAGCGGCTGGAGCGGCGCATCAACGAAAGCGCCCAATACGCCCGGCTGAAATACAGCGCGCCGTTCGACGAGGCGTGGGTGAAGGTCGCGGTGACGCATGCGACGCAGTCGACCGCGTCCGGCGTGCCGTTGCCGACGCTGCAGGCGGCGCTGGCGCAATCGCACAGCTTCACGCTCTACACGCTCGCGCAGCATTGTGCCGACGACAGCCAGCGGCTGCTGCGCATGTGCGACGCGGTGCAGCGGATCGCCCTGGTCGAATCGGACCTGATGACGGGGCATCTGGCGGCCTTGCAGGCCGACGCAGCGCGGCGCGAGCGCGGTGCGCGGTCGGCCGCCTTCCGCGAGAGCATCGCGACCTCGATCGAGGGCGCGGCGACGCTGGGCGCGCGGATCCGCGTGCAGGCGGGCGTCGCCTCGGCGTCCACTCGCCGCATGCTGGGGAAGGCGGGAGAGGTCGCCGCCGCTGCCGAGGAATCGGCGGTGGCGATGCGAGAGGCGGCGCAGACCGCCGCCGGGCTGATCCGCGCGATCGAAGCGGCCCGCGGCGAGGTCGATGCCGCCGCCGCGATCGCGCACCGCGCGAGCGAGCACGCCGGCGATGCCGTCCGCGCCAGCCACCTACTGTCGGACCACGCCAAGTCGATCGAGTCGATCCTGGGGCTGATCCGCGATATCGCCGGCCAGACCAATCTCCTCGCGCTCAACGCGACGATCGAGGCGGCGCGCGCGGGCGATGCGGGCCGCGGCTTCGCGGTGGTCGCGCAGGAGGTGAAGAGCCTCGCCAACCAGACCGCGCGTGCGACCGACGACATCGCCGCCAAGATCGCCTCGATCCAGTCGGCGACGCGCTCGACGGTCGAGACCAACGCCAGCATCAAGACGACGGTGACGGAGGTGCAGGAGAGCGCCGATCGCATCCGTTATGCGATGGAAGCGCAGGCGCAGACGGTGACCGCGATCACCGCCGCGGTGGACGAGACCGCGCTCGCCGCCGATTCCATGTCCAACACCATCGCCGCCATCCGCGAGGATACCGAAACGGTGGCCAGCGAGATCGACGGCGTCGGCCGCGGCTTCGACCGGCTCGACGGACGTTTGAACACCCTCAAGAACAGCGCGGGCGATTTCGTCGCCAAGGTCGCTGCGTGAGGTCGGAGAGGATGACGCAATGGGCAGGAATGCGGTGCCGGCAGGGGTGACGGTCGCACGGCGCAGCATCGTCGAGCATCTCGGCGAATATGACTGGGACGGGACGATCGCCGATTCGTGCCGCGACATCTGCACGCTGTTGCAGCCGGAGGATTACCAGCGGATCGCGCGCTTGTTCTGGCAGCATTACCTGGCGCTGCCGGGGACGGCGGCGATCCGGCATCTGTTCACCGCAGAGCGGCTGGAGCGGCGCATCAACGAAAGCGCCCAATACGCCCGGCTGAAATACAGCGCGCCGTTCGACGAGGCGTGGGTGAAGGTCGCGGTGACGCATGCGACGCAGTCGACCGCGTCCGGCGTGCCGTTGCCGACGCTGCAGGCGGCGCTGGCGCAATCGCACAGCTTCACGCTCTACACGCTCGCGCAGCATTGTGCCGACGACAGCCAGCGGCTGCTGCGCATGTGCGACGCGGTGCAGCGGATCGCCCTGGTCGAATCGGACCTGATGACGGGGCATCTGGCGGCCTTGCAGGCCGACGCAGCGCGGCGCGAGCGCGGTGCGCGGTCGGCCGCCTTCCGCGAGAGCATCGCGACCTCGATCGAGGGCGCGGCGACGCTGGGCGCGCGGATCCGCGTGCAGGCGGGCGTCGCCTCGGCGTCCACTCGCCGCATGCTGGGGAAGGCGGGAGAGGTCGCCGCCGCTGCCGAGGAATCGGCGGTGGCGATGCGAGAGGCGGCGCAGACCGCCGCCGGGCTGATCCGCGCGATCGAAGCGGCCCGCGGCGAGGTCGATGCCGCCGCCGCGATCGCGCACCGCGCGAGCGAGCACGCCGGCGATGCCGTCCGCGCCAGCCACCTACTGTCGGACCACGCCAAGTCGATCGAGTCGATCCTGGGGCTGATCCGCGATATCGCCGGCCAGACCAATCTCCTCGCGCTCAACGCGACGATCGAGGCGGCGCGCGCGGGCGATGCGGGCCGCGGCTTCGCGGTGGTCGCGCAGGAGGTGAAGAGCCTCGCCAACCAGACCGCGCGTGCGACCGACGACATCGCCGCCAAGATCGCCTCGATCCA
>JBKBTU010000389.1:0-1497 GCA_046290715.1 Sphingomonas sp.
GGTCGAGATGTCGCCGTTGACGAAGCCCTTGCGCGTCATGTCGGCGACGCGGACCATCGCCTCCACCGTCTTCTTGCCCTCGGGCTTGTCGTATTCGCCGGACTTGGCGAGCACGATCTGCGCCTCGGTGATCGCGGGCAGGTAGTTGAGCGTCACGACGATGTTCCAGCGGTCCATCTGGCCCTGGTTGATCTGCTGCGTGCCGTGGTAGAGACCGCTGGTGTCGCCCAGGCCCACCGTGTTGGCGGTCGCGAACAGCCGGAAATACGGGTTCGGCCGGATCACGCGGTTCTGGTCGAGCAGCGTCAGCTTGCCCTCCGTCTCCAGCACGCGCTGGATCACGAACATCACGTCGGGGCGCCCGGCGTCATATTCGTCGAAGACGAGCGCGGTCGGCGTCTGGAGCGCCCAGGGCAGCAGCCCCTCGCGGAATTCGGTGACCTGCTGGCCGTCCTTCAGCACGATCGCGTCGCGGCCGATCAGGTCGATGCGGCTGATATGCGCGTCGAGGTTGATGCGGATGCACGGCCAGTTGAGCCGCGCCGCCACCTGCTCGATATGGCTCGACTTGCCGGTGCCGTGATAGCCCTGCACCATCACGCGGCGGTTGTGCGCGAAGCCTGCGAGCACCGCCATCGTCGTGTCGGGATCGAAGACATAGGCGGGGTCGAGGTCGGGGACGCGCTCGTCCGCCTCGCTGAACGCCGGCACCTCCATGTCGCTGTCGATGCCGAACACGTCGCGCACGCCGACCATCTTGTCGGGCGCGTCGAGGATCGTCGTCTCGCGGCTATCGGGCTGGGTATTGGGAATATCGGTCATCGGGTCGTTTACCGTTCGCATGGCAGTCAGGCGGCCCCTCCCAACGCGCGAAGCGAGCGAACGGCGCAACGCAGACAGCAGTGGAAACGGAATGCCCGCGCGTCAAGCGGCGGCGGGCCCGATCTTCGGCGGCAGCTCAAAGAGATCGGCGAAACGCTTCGCCAGCGCGCGGTTCCCCGTCACCCGGATCGATCCGTCCGCCTCGGCGTCGTCGAGCGGCCGCTTGACGTAGATCCACACCGCGAGCGGCGTCGGCTGCGTCTCCACCACCACATCGGCCGCCGCGGGATCGCCGCGCACGATCGACAGCTCGCCGCCCTTCAGCGTGGCGAGAAACGCATCGTCGCCCAACCGGAACCCGATCGTCATGGCGAGGCCCCGCGCCTTGTCGGAATCGACCATCGTCCGGAGCGACAGCATCGCCGAGGCCGGCGAAAACGGCAGCGTCGGGTCGTGCAGCGGCGAGCGCGTCGCCCAGCGCCCCATCGTCTGGAGGATCGGCTCCACCTCATAGCCCCAGGGCGTCAGTTCATAGGCCTGCACCGAGGCGGGCGGCGGCAGCTTGCGGCGGACGAGCAGCCCGGCCGCCTCCAGCCCGCCCAGCCGCTGCGTCAGCACGTTGGCGCTGATCCCGGTCAGGTGGTTGCGCAATTCGCCGAAGCGGCGCGGCCCGAA
>JBKBTU010000390.1:0-1482 GCA_046290715.1 Sphingomonas sp.
GGTCGGCCCGCAACGCGATCGTCCGCCGCACGCAGGCGACGCGATATTTCTCCTTGGCGACGCACTTGCCGTCCTTCTTCTCGGTGCAGCGCTCGCGGGTCTCGGTATAGTCGCTGTCGTCGACGTCGACACCAGTATCGCCGGTCAGCAGCCCGTCGGGCCGCAGCGAAGGCGGGATCACCTGCACGTGCGGCAGGCCGTCGGCGCCCAGTTTGCCGAGCTGCCGCTCGATCGCGTCGCCGAGCGCCTCGCCCTCGCGTCCTCCGATCGGCCCGACCGCGATCGTCGGCAGGAAGCTCGCCTCGCGCGCCTGTGCGGCGAACACCCCTTCGACCCGCAGCGTCTCGCCCGCCGCCGGCGCCGACAGCAGCGCCCCCACTCCCACTGCCAGCCACCACCGCATGACCGCCTCTCCCTTGCCGCGACTATCGTTACGCCCCCGATCCTGAACGGATGCTGCGACGGAAACCCGCCTCCGCCAGGGGGAGGGGGATTGTGGTACGTCCCTCGACTCGCTCGACTTGCCTTCCCGCCCCCCCCATGCTAGCCGCCCGCCACCCATAAGCGGTGCGCGTTTGCGCGCCCTCTTCCCCATGGGCCAACATTCGGCACGAGGACTTCGACTCCGTGGAGACATCCACCGGTACTTTGAGCGGCGGTATCCAGGCGAGCCTGGGCGGACGCTATGCGCTCGCGCTGTTCGAGCTCGCCCGCGACGCGCGCGCGATCGACACGGTCGAGGCGAGCCTCGCCGCCGTCCGCGACGCGCTCGCCGGCAATGCCGACTTCCGCGAACTGACGGTCAGCCCGCTGGTCGCGCGCGGTGCCGCGGTGAAGGCGGTGCTCGCCACCGCCGACACGCTCGGGCTCGACGCCACCACCCGCAACTTCCTCGGCGTCCTCGCCGAGAATCGGCGTCTCGGCCAGCTCCCCGCGATCATCCGCGCGTTCCGCCAGCTCGCCGCCCGTCACCGGGGCGAGACCACCGCAGAGGTCACCAGCGCCCACGCATTGTCCGACGAGCAGGTGACCGAGCTGAAGCAGCAGCTGCGCCAGCGCGTCGGCCGCGAGGTGTCGGTCGACCTCACCGTCGACCCCGCGCTGCTCGGCGGCCTCGTCGTCCGCATCGGTTCCCAGATGATCGATTCCTCGATCCGCACCCGCTTGAATGCGCTTGCCAGCGCGATGAAAGGCTAATCCATGGATATCCGCGCCGCAGAAATCTCCAAGGTCATCAAGGACCAGATCAGCAACTTCGGCACCGAGGCGCAGGTCTTGGAAACCGGTCAGGTGCTGTCGGTCGGCGATGGCATCGCGCGCATCTACGGCCTCGACAACGTCCAGGCGGGCGAGATGGTCGAGTTCGCCAACGGCGTGCAGGGCATGGCCTTGAACCTCGAAGCCGACAACGTCGGCGTCGTGATCTTCGGCTCGGACGCCGAGATTCGCGAGGGCGACACCGTCAAGCGCACCGGCACCATC
>JBKBTU010000391.1:0-1469 GCA_046290715.1 Sphingomonas sp.
ATCTCCTCGTTCGCCCGGCTGAGGTCGGCGGTGCGCTCGCTGACCGTGTCCTCCAGCCGCTCGTTGAAGTCGCGCAGGCTGTCGCGCGAGGCGGCGAGGTCGCGCGTGTAGCGCAGCACGGTCAGCAGCGAGGCGATCGCGACCAGCACCAGCAGCACGCCGGCGAGCGCCAGGATGCCGTAAAAGGCGCGCAGGCTGGTCCGCTGCGCCGCATCGCGTTCGGCGAGCAGGCGGCGCTCTTCGCCGGCCATGCGGTCGAATGCCTGGCGGATCACCGATAGCCGGCGCACGCTCGCCTCGGTGCGGAACAGGTCGACCGCGCGGTCGATGCGGCCGCCGTCGATCAGCGCGATCGTACGGGCGCGTTGCACGAGCAAGGCGCCGATCTCGTCGCGCAGCAGCCGGAGCGTCGCGATCTGCCGCGGATTGTCGTGCGTCAGCGCATCGACCCGCGCGACCGCGCCCGGCAGCGCCGCCGCCCAGCGATGGTAGGCATTGCGATATTCGGTGTTGCCGGTCAGCAGATAGCCGCGGCGCGAGGCTTCGCCCTGTTCGATCAAGCGGCGCGCGTTGCCGATCGCCAGCTCGACCTCATAGGTGTGATTGACCCAGGCGGTGTGATCCTGGTTGCGCTGTGTCGCCCAGGCCGCGGCGATGCCGGCGGCGACGAGCGCGACGAACCCCAGCCCCATGAAGGCGACGAGGACACGGCCGAAGCGGCCTTCCGAAACGACGAACCGGTTGCGAATGGTGGCGAGCACGGCTGCGGCCATAGGACAGCCGCCGCGGATGCGCCAGAGAGGCTGCCGGGCCTAGAGGAGCAATTCCTGCGGGTTGCTGCGGGCGATCGGGCCACCCCCGCTCCGACGGTCCATTTCGGCGTTGGCGGTGAAGCGGATGTCGGGATCGCGATCGGTCAGGAATGCCATCAGGCTGTCGTGGTCGAGCTCGCTCCACGCCTTGCCGCGGTGCGGACCGTAGCGAACGCGGGGGATGAGACCCGGGTCGCGCGACCAGTCGAGCAGCTGCTGCACACCCGCCTCGTTCAACTGATCGCGGAGATGGTGCGCGGTGACATAGGCGTCGGGGAAGGCGCGGTGGACGGGCAGGCCGCGGCTCTGCTCCAGCCCCTCTGGCTTGCGCCAATAGCGCAGCACCTGGTTCGAGAAGCTCGGCGAATCCGGCCACAACCGCAGCGCGCATTTCCACGTGCAGATCCATTCCGCGCCGTGCGTCAGGCTGGCGGTGCAGAATTGCTGTTCGAAGTCGGCGCGATGGGCGGCGAGCGCGACGCGGCGCGGCCAGGGATCGAGCACGCGGCGCGCGACATCGTGCCACCATGGCGCGTCGGCGACGTCCTCGTCGAGGATATGGTGGATCGCCTGCGTCACGGGCGGGATCGGCCGGCCCGGATTGACGAGGATCGCGCCGCCCTCACCCTCCAGCTCCCAACGCCCGTCGGGTTTGAG
>JBKBTU010000392.1:0-1465 GCA_046290715.1 Sphingomonas sp.
CGAGCTCGAGGTGCTGTCGGCGCACGGCAAGATGCCGGCGGCGGAGATCGACGAGGCGATGGTGCGGTTCGGCGGCGGCGACGGCGACGTGCTGCTGGCGACCAACATCATCGAGGCGGGGCTCGACGTGCCGCGCGCCAACACGATGGCGATCCTGCACGCCGATCGCTTCGGCCTCGCGCAATTGCACCAGCTGCGCGGCCGCGTCGGGCGCGGCAGCCGGCGCGGGCAGGTGCTGCTGTTCACCGATGCCGAGGAGGGGATCGCACCGCGCACGCTCAAGCGGCTGCGCACGCTCGCCGCGTTCGACCGGCTCGGCGCGGGCTTTTCAATCAGCGCCCGCGACCTCGACCTGCGCGGCGCCGGCGACCTGCTGGGCGATACCCAGGCGGGCCATATGCGGCTGATCGGGGTCGAACTCTACCAGCGGTTGCTGGAGGGCGCGCTGCGCGAGAGCCGTGGCGAGACCGTCGAGCGCTGGTCGCCGGTGCTCAATCTCGGCATCGACGGCAGCCTGCCCGACGATTGGATTCCGGACGAGGACAGCCGCCTAACCCTCTATGCGCGGCTCACCCGGATCGAGACGATCGACGACCTCGACGAATTCGAGCGCGAACTGGAGGATCGCTTCGGTCCCGCGCCGGAAGCGGCCCGGCGGCTCGTCGCGCTGGCGCGGTTGCGGTTGCAGGCCCGGTTGCTGGAGATCGCGCGGATCGATGCGGGGCCGGCGGCGATCGCCTTGTCGCCGCGCGGCGATGCCAAGGCGCTGGCAAAGGCGCTCGACCTCGAGGAGAAGGACGGGCGCGTGCTGCTGCGCGAGCGGATCGACGATCCCAACGCGCGCTACGAGCGGCTCGACGCGCTGTTCCGCGCCACGCTCGACTGAGGGTAACGGGCGACGATCGGGTGCGCCGCGACGTGGCGGCGCACCCGAACCGTGTCACTTCGACTTGTTTTCGCCCGACGCGTCCGAGACGGCGGAGCCCGCCGACTTCAGATCCTTGCCCGCACCGTTGACCGTGTTGCACGCGCTCAGCGTGACGACGGCGGCGAGTGCGACGGCGAGACCGATCTTGCTGGTCATGGATATGTCCTTTCCTGTGTCTGTCGATCGAAGGGTGCGGCGGGCCCGATACGCTGGACCCGCCGCGGACACTCAGCGCAGCCGGCGGCGGGTTGCCGCGGTCGCGCCGAAACCGGCCGCCCCGGCGCCGACGAGCAGCGCCAGCACGAGGACGAAGGAGGTGCCCGCCGCCGCGCCGGCTGCCTTGTCGGTCGCCGACTTGGCGCTGGCGACGGCCTGATCCTTGGTGCGGACGAACTGCTGCTTGGCGCGGGTCACCTGCGCCTGCGCCTCGGGGCGGCTGATCTTCCGTTGGGCGGCGACGATGTCGACGATGCGGCTTTCGGCCTGCTGGCCCTCGGCCCCACCACGGGCGAGCGCGGGGAGCTGCTTGGCGATTTC
>JBKBTU010000393.1:0-1465 GCA_046290715.1 Sphingomonas sp.
GCGCGTCGCCCTGCGGTCGGTCGCCGGCCGGCGGCGGCGTGCCCTCGCCCTGCCCGCCTGCACCGCGGCCTCCGTCGGGGCCGCGCCTGCCGTCCGCGCCCGGAAAGCGCAGGCCCGCGAACGGATTGGGACCGGTGCCGGCGCGGAACGCCTCGACCTGCTTCTGGATCTTGGACTTTATCGGCTTGGAGAAGTTGATCCCCCAGCGGATCTCCTCGCTCTCGGCACGCGCGAAGTTGATCGGCCGGGTGTCGAGCCGCGTCAGCGTGCCGTTCACGCGCGTGAAGCGATCGGGGAACGCCGCCTCCAGCGCCGCGGTCGGCGAGCGGAAGCTCTGCACCGGATTGCGCGTGTCCTGCTTGGTGTAGTTGACCGTCAGCGTCAGGTCCTTGGCGCTCCACGGCTTCAGGTTGAGCCCCAGCCGGGTGACGCGCCGGTCGCTCGCCTGCAACGTCGGGTTGCCGCCGCTCAGGGTGGTGACGGTCACCGTCTGGCCCTGCACGAAGTCGAAGACGCGCACGTTGGGCGTCAGTACCTGCGGGTTGCCGAGCTGCGCCGCGGTCGGCGCGACGTCCTGCTGGTTGATCGACCCGATCACACGCACGCCGTCGACCGGCCCCCAGTTCACGCCATAGCCGTAAGCGGTCAGCGTGCCGAAGTCCGACAGCTGGTTGACCGCGGCATTGCCGTTGACCGACAGGGTGCCGAGGAAGCGGAGCACGTTGCGGCTGCGGCTGGCGATCGGCAGGTCGACGTTGATGCGCCCGCTGGCGCTGTCGCGCGCAATGTCGGCGCCGCTCGGAATGCCTGCGCGTAGCGAATCGCTCGAAAAGTCGCTGGTCTGCGCGCCCACCCGCACCGCGGTCGAGACGTCGCCCGCCGGCAGCGCAAACAGCGGGCCGTTGACCAGCGCCTCGATCTCGCCGGTGTTCGACACCGAATGCGCGCGGTTGCTGTCGCGCCCGGCATTGGTGTCGCCGAACGTGCGCGTGTCGGCGCGGTCGTAGGCGCCGGTCACCGTCCACAGCCAGCGCGGGCTCAGCCGGCCGTTGAGGCTGGTGCCGAGATGGCCGGTGACGGCGTTGCTGCGCTGTTCGAGCGGGCCGCCGAGCGGCTGGTTGTTGGCGTCGAGCGGCAGGCCGAACCGCCCGACGCTCTGCGTCGCGGTCAGTTCGCCGTTGATCGTCGCCGACACGTCGCCGATCGGCTGCGCATAGGTCGCGTTGGTGCCGAAGCTGCGGCTGAACGGCTGCAGCGTGCGATACGGCCGCTGGTCGAAGGCCGCCGCCGCCCCCTCGGTGGTCGCCACCGGGATGTCGCGCTCCGCCTCGGTCAGCGCCGAGCTTTGCGTATAGCGGCTGTGCAGGTTGAAGCGCTTGCCGCTGCGGATGGTCAGCAGGTCGAGTTCCGCCTGCGGGCTGTTGCTGCCGCCCTCGGTCGGCTGGCGGTCGGCGAGTTCCACCGT
>JBKBTU010000394.1:0-1445 GCA_046290715.1 Sphingomonas sp.
GTCACCCCGGACGTGTTCCGGGGTCCACGGTCCCGCACATCCCGGAGCGCGTGAGCTGCGGAACCGTGGATGCCGGAACGAGTCCGGCATGACGGAGGGTGGGGTTGCGAAGGTCGTGCCTCTTCGCGCACGCCCCGCCCCTTGCAAACCCCATACGTTCCGTATGGATGACGCGCGGCGCAGGCGCTAAGGGTCGCGGGCCATGTACCGTCCCGCGCTGTCCGTCGTCATCCCCTGCTACAACGAGGCCGCGTGCCTCGAACTGCTGCATGCGCGCGTCGCGGCGGCGGCGCGGGCCGCGGTGGGGGACGATCACGAGATCGTGCTGATCAACGACGGCAGCCGCGACGACAGCTGGGCGGTGATGCAGCGCCTGTCCGCGCAGGACCCGCGGCTGGTCGCGATCAACCTGTCGCGTAACCACGGCCACCAGCTCGCGCTGACCGCGGGCCTCGACCTGTGCTCGGGCGAGCAGATCCTCATCATCGACGCGGACCTGCAGGACCCACCCGAACTGCTCGCCGACATGCGCGCGACGATGGCCGCGCAACAGGCCGACGTCGTCTACGCCGTCCGCCGCAAGCGCGAGGGCGAGACGATCTTCAAGAAGGCGACCGCCGCCGCCTTCTACCGCGTGCTCGACCGCGTCACCGACACGCCGATCCCGCTCGACACCGGCGACTTTCGTCTGATGAGCCGCCGCGCGCTCGATGCGTTGCTGTCGCTGCCCGAACAGGCGCGCTTCATCCGCGGCATGGTCGCCTGGGTCGGCTTCCGCCAGGTGCCCTTCCCCTACGATCGTGCCGAGCGCCATGCGGGGGAGACCAACTATCCGCTCGGCAAGATGGTGCGGCTCGCCTTCGACGCGGTCACCGGTTTCTCGACCGCGCCGCTGCGCTTCGCCAGCCATGCCTCGGTAATCCTCGCGGGCGCGTCGCTGCTGCTGCTGTTCTACATCCTGTGGGGCTTCTTCGAAGGGTCGCCGGTACAGGGCTGGACCTCGACGATGCTCGTCGTGACGGTGCTCAGCGCGGTGCAGATGTTCGTACTCGGCATGATCGGCGAATATCTCGGCCGGCTGTATATCGAATCGAAGCGTCGGCCGCTTTATCTGGTCGCCGACATCGCCGGCCCGGTGAAGGGCCATTCGACGCTCGGCTTCAACGCCGCCGAGCCCTCGCCGGAATTCGAGGTGGCGAGCGAGCGGAAGGCGGCGGAGTAACGACGTTCTTGTAGCCAGGAACCGTCATCCCCGCGGAGGCGGGGATCACGGACTTCCGCTTCAGCGCGGCTCCGCCAGCGTCACGATCGAGACGCCCGGCGTCAGCGGCACGCGCCCGACGACGTGACGCTCCAGGCGGAAGATCCGCTCGAACAGCGCGTTGAGCGGCTTGGCGGGGGGCGAATCGTCGCTGTCGTCGCGCCCGGTCAGCCGCCCCGCGATC
>JBKBTU010000395.1:0-1411 GCA_046290715.1 Sphingomonas sp.
GACCGGCAAGGTCGTCGCGCCGTCCCGGCACGGTTCGCGGCGGTACCGCAGCGCTGCCGGCGGGGACGCCGAGCAGCGAGGTCCAGCCGAAGCGGTTGGAGGCGGCGGTCCAGACGAAATCGCCGGTGCCGGGCGGCGCGGGCCGGCTGCTGCCGGTGCGATCGTCGAGCATCGGATAGATCAGCACCTGATAGGCGAGCGGCACCTCGCGCCGGTCGCGCGCGGCGAGCGCCAGCATCGCGGCATGGCCACCGCCCGCGCTGGCGCCGCCGACGGCGATGCGGCCGCGATCGACGCCCAGCCGCGCCGCTTCCGCATGCACCCAGCGAAGCGCCGCATAGGTGTCGGCGAGCGACGCTGCGAGACGTGCCTCGGGCGCGAGCCGATAGTCGACCGACACCACCAGCCAGCCCTGCGCCTGCGCCGCCTCGCGCAGCGCCGTCGGAATGCCGGCCGATCCCGCGACATAGCCGCCACCGTGCAGCCAGACGACCGCCGCGCGTCCCTTGCGCCCCGGTGCGCCGTCGAACTGCACCGTCCTGACCGGCGGTTCGCCTGGCAGGCCGGGCAGCATCACCGTCGCCAGCGGCAGCGCGTCGACGGGCGACGGCGGCAGCGGATGGGCGCGCCGTGCCGCGGGGCGATGGCGGAACGCCGCCAGCGTCGACGCGGTCGCATCCATCGGCACCAGCAGGCGCAGATCGTCGATCATCGCGGGATCGACCGCCGCATAAGGGTCGCGCCGCAGCGCCAGTCCCCAGGCCGGGCCGCCGGCGATCGCCAGCGCCGCCGCACCGCCGCCGATGCCGAGCAATTCCCGTCGGTTCGCCCGCATGCCGCCTGCTCCTCGCTGCCGTTTCGCCGATCGAAGCATTGTGCCAGGGCGATGGCAAGACGCGGATCGCTAAGGGGATCGGCAAAGGGATCGGTACAGGGGAGGGCAGGATGGCCGGGCGCATGACGCTCTACTTCGACGGCGGTGCGCGGCCCAATCCGGGGCGGATGGAAATCGCCGTCGTCACCGGGGGCGTGGTCCATCTGCGCGACGATATCGGCGAGGGCGACAATTGCACCGCCGAATGGCTGGCGCTGCGCTTCGCGGTCGATGTCGCGCTGGCGGCGGGCGCGGTGAACGTGCTCTTGATCGGCGATTCGCTGACCGTCGTCGAACAGGCGAGCGGGCGATGGCGCTGCCGCAACCCGCAGCTGCAACCGCATTGCGCAGCCTATCGCGCCGCCGTCGCCGCCATCCCGCGCGTAACCGTTCGGCATGTCGGCCGATCGAAGAACCTCGCCGGCATCGCGCTCGCACAGCGGCATCCGCGCTAGGTTGTTTTCGATCAGGCATGGTCACCCTCACCCTTCGCCGCCTTCGGCGTCTTTTCCCTCTCCCAAAGGGAGAGGGAGGGAG
>JBKBTU010000396.1:0-1407 GCA_046290715.1 Sphingomonas sp.
CCGGGGCTGCGGCCGGCGACGTTGCGGATCGATCGCCTCGCCGCGACGCCGCGCGTGCAGGCGGCGCCCGCCGCGGCGGTGCAGACGATCGACGGCTGGCGGCGATCGCCCCTGCTCGACGCCAGGCCAGATCCGGCGCTTGCGCCCGCGGACGGCGACAACAACAGCTGGGCGTTCGTGCGCGGCGCCGTGCCGACCGCCGCCGAACCGCGCGGCGGCTGGCAACTCTACCGCGCGAAAGTGACGCCGGTGCGCGCGATCGCGGGCAACGGCGGCACGCTGGCCTTCGCCGCGGTCGCCGGCAAGGCGGAGCTATGGGTCGACGGGCGCCGGGTCGCGACCAAGACCGCCGCTGCACCGGGGCCGATCGAGGCGATGCTGCCGCCCGCGCCGGGCGAACGCGTGATCGCGCTGATCGTCGAGACGCAGGCGGGCACCGCCTCGGGGATCGTGGGGCCGGTCACGCTGCGCCGCTAGAGCAGGATGACATGACACGAAACCGTTCGTGCTGAGCTTGTCGAAGCACGGTGGGACCCAGGCCGTTCGACAGGCTCAGGGCGAACGGTGAGTGCAGATCGATACGGCGTCATCATGCTCTACGACATCGCAAATCTGTCACGCAGTGGTATGCAATAGGTATTGTCTAGCCAGCACGGTCCGATACAACGGACCGGTCGGGTTCGACGGGGATTGGGGATCGTAAGCGGATGACGGACTTGCAGCTGGTGTCGCCACTCGCCGGATGGGTCCTGCCGCTGACCGCCGTCCCGGACCCGGTGTTCGCCGAGGGCATGATGGGGCCGGGCGTCGCGATCGAGCCGCTCGGCGACACGCTGCACGCCCCCTGCGACGCGACCGTGCTGACCGTGCATGCGGCGGGCCATGCAGTGACGCTGGCGGCGGGCGGCGTGTCGCTGCTGATGCATGTCGGCGTCGATACGGTGGCGATGGCCGGCCGCGGCTTCGCGCCGCTGGTGGCGCCCGGGGACAGGGTGCGGGCGGGCGATGCGCTGATCCGCTTCGATCTCGACGCCGTCGTACAGGCCGCGCCGACCGCGATGACGCCGGTGATCGTCGTCGAGGGAGCGGAGGGTGCCAGCCTCACCGCGATCGCCGCCGACCGCGCGATCGCGGTCGGCGAACCGCTGATGCGCATCCTTGCTGCCGGCCCTGCCATGACGGCCGACGCGGCGGCCGGCCCGGCGCTGACCCGCGAGGCGGTGGTCGGCCTGCCGCACGGACTCCACGCCCGTCCGGCGGCGCGGATCGCCGCCGCGGTGCGAGCGACCGGTGCCGAGGTGACGATCCACAGCGGGACGCAGCAGGCCTCCGCGACCAGTCCGGTGGCGCTGCTGTCGCTCGGTCTCGCCAAGGATGCGCCGGTCACCGTGCAGGCGCGGGGCGCCG
>JBKBTU010000397.1:0-1364 GCA_046290715.1 Sphingomonas sp.
CATGCGTACCTCCGGGCCTCGCCAGCCCCAACGCCCGGCGGTGTCATGGTTTCCGCCTCTGTACGAAAGCGGACGACAAGGCTGACGGCGGGGCGGACGATCGCCACCCTCCGCGCCGAGACGGACGGATCGATCGCAACCGGCATCAGGCGCCCGATGCCGATCCGCACGCGCCCCCGTCTTCGCCCAGCGTCGCGGACCGGCGATCGATATCGCTCATGGCGTAGCCGAGGGTCGGCGCGACGCGCGCGGCGAGCGGTTCCCACTGCTGCCGAAGCGTGACGTAAGCGTCGATCCCGTCCGCCTGGACGGCAACCCTCGCCTGCGCCAGCGTCGCGGTCGCCGCCACGAACGACCGGCGCATCGGCCAGTCGTCCGGCGCGGTATCGCCGCGTGCGGTGGGGAAATGCGCATCGAGCGTCTCGAGCAGCAGCCGCGCACCGCGCCGCAGCGAGGCGACCGGGGCGGAGGCGATCAGGGCGGCATAGCGATGGCGGTCGAGCGCAGTGTCGATCAGCGTCACCAGATCGAGCAGGACCATGCTGAACCGCGACACCGCATAGCGCGGGTCCTCGAAGCGGAAGTAGAAGAGCAAGGGGTAGAAATGATGCGCCTCCTTGGTCGCCGCGAGCGCGCGGACGAGGTTGCCGAGCTCGCTTGTCGCGTCCTGCGCATCGCCGTGCGGGATCAGCCGCGCCAGCATCACCGCCGCATCGCCGGTACCGTCGGTCATCAGGTCGATCGTCAGCGCCAGCGCGTTCCGCTCGCGCAGCGCCGAATAGACCTGGACGAGGTAGCTCAGCACCAGCGACAGCACCGAGGCGCCGATCAGCGAGTTGACCAGGAAGAGCAGCCGCGTCGCAGCCGTGTGCGGCGCATAGTCGCCGCCGCCGACGATCGACAGGCTGTTGCCCGCGACGAGGAGCGCGGTGACGAAATCCGTCGGCGTCGCGCCGCTCGACGGGCGGATCGCCGTCCCCAGCTCGGGCCGGACGATCAGCGCCGAACCGATCGTCAGCCCGAGCGCCCAGACGCCCAACACCGAGCCCCCGCTGGCGGGGCGGGCGCGCGACAGCAACACCCCGCGTCGCCGGCCGAAGAGCGATGCCGCGGCGCGGAACGCGGCCCAGATCGCCCGAATCCAATGGGGCGCGAGCAACCCGGTACCCGCCCGCGCATAGAGCACGGTCAGGAAGATGTCGGCGAGGAACAGCAGGACCAGCGCCGCCCCGATGCCGGGTTCGAGCGTCATGGGCAGCGCCTCGTCCTTACTAAGGGGCTTAGGAGGCGAGCACCGGCACCGCGTCGGCGACCGTGCCCTCGGCGCGATAGCCCGGCGGGATGTCGAAGTCCTTGCGGGCGAG
>JBKBTU010000398.1:0-1358 GCA_046290715.1 Sphingomonas sp.
GCCGAGCCGTCCGGCCCATGCAGCAGGTAGAGGCGGATATCGGGCGACGGCCGTTCGAGCGCGGTCCGGATGTCGCGCGCATTCGCCTTCACGCGACCGTGCTCCCGATCGCGCAGCTGGAGACCGCGGTCACGGCGCCTGGCGGCGCCGCGCGTACACTGCCAGCCGCGCGACGATCTGATCGGCGACGATGCCCGACAGCCGCTCCAGCGCGGTGTTTTCCGCGGCGATCGTCGCATATTCCGACTGGACGACGTCGATGCCGGCATCGGAGCCGGCGGTGGCGTCGATCAGCACGCTGCCGTCGGCGAGGTTCACCAGCTGATAGCGCGCGCGCAGCGTCCGTCTCTCGCGGGTGACGGCGTCGTCGCGGCGCACGCCGAAGCCGGCGATCTTGTCGTCGAGCTTCACATCGAGCCGGTAGCGTGGCGTGCCGTCGGCTGCGAGGCGATCGCGCAGGGCGTTGCCCATCAGCCAGCCCGCCTTGCCCTCGATCGGCGCGACGTCGACGCCGGCGAGCGTCGTCGCGACGCTGCCGCCGCTGCCGCCGCCGTAAAGCGGATGCAGGCCGCATCCCGCGGTCGCGAGGCCCAGCGCGAGTGGGGCGAGGAGTGCGAGCCGCCTCATGCCACGAGATTGACCAGCCGTCCGGGGACGACGATCACCTTGCGGGGGGGCTTGCCGTCGAGGATGCGGACGATCTTGTCCGATGCCAGCGCGGCGGCCTCTACGTCCTCCTTCGACATGGCCTTGGGCAGGGTCAGCGTGTCGCGGAGCTTGCCGTTGACCTGCACCGCGATCGTCACCTCGTCCTCGACCAGCAGGCGCGCATCGACCTCCGGCCAGGACGCATCGGCGATCAGGCCGTCGAAGCCCTTCGCCGCCCAGGCCTCCTCGGCGATGTGCGGGACCATCGGCGCGACGAGCAGCATCAGCGTGTAGACGGCGTTGCTGCGCGAGGGCGAGGGCGCGGCGCGTTCGACCGCGGTAACGAGCTCGTAGAGCTTGGCCACCGCCTTGTTGAAGGCGAGCGCCTCGATATCCTGTTCGATGCCGAGGATGGTCTGGTGCAGCTTGCGGTCGAGCGCGGGGTCGCCGCCCTCTCCGGGTGCGGCCGCCTCGCCGTCGAACAAGCGCCACAGCCGCTGGACGAAGCGCCACGCGCCCTCGATACCCGATTCGCTCCACGGCAGGTCGCGCTCGGGCGGCGAGTCGGAAAGCATGAACCAGCGCGTGGCGTCGGCGCCGTAGCGGTCGACGATCGGTTCGGGATCGACCGTGTTCTTCTTCGATTTCGACATCTTCTCGACGCGGCCGACTGCGATCGGATCACCGGTTGCGATCTCCACCCCGTCGCG
>JBKBTU010000039.1:0-15043 GCA_046290715.1 Sphingomonas sp.
GGGCGCGCGCCTCCGCCTCGCCATCCTCGCGCAGCCGCTCCTCGATCGAGGTGCACGGCGTGCCGACCGCGGCGAACGGCTGCTTCGCCGCGCGCAGGAACGCGGCAAGTTCGGTATCGGCGATCGCGAAGCCGAACGGGCTGTCGCCGTCCTCGCCGCGCGTGATCGCCGAGTTGATCCCGATCACCCGGCCGCACCGGTCGAGCAGCGGCCCGCCCGAATTGCCGCGGGCGATGTTGGCGGTGTGGAGCAGCACTTCCACTCCGCTGAGGCTGCGGCGCCCGGAAAAGACGCCTTCCGAGCGGACCGGTGAGGTCGGACGGATATAGTCGGCCGCCGATTTCGCGGTGGCGAGGTCGACGTTGCCGGGATAGCCCAGCGCCACCACCGGATCGCCCTCGCTCGCCGGGCCGGTGTAGAGCGCGGCGGGCGGCAGCGTCGCGCCGGTGAACTGGATCAACGCCAGGTCGCGCTCCGCGTCATAGGCGACGACGCGGCCCTGGTAGCTCTTGTCGCCCTCCGACGGCACGACGCCGACGACGACGTTGTCGGGATAGCGTTCGGCGAGTTCGACGACATGGGCGTTGGTGACGATGCGGCCCGGCGCGATCGCGACGCCGCTGCCGTGGCCGAAGCCGACGACCTGCCCGTCGACGACGGCGATCGTGACGAGGCGGACGACACCGCGTGCGGTGGCGCCGATATCGTCCGCCGCGGCGGGTGCCGCCCAGCAGAGCGCGAGAAGGAGGAGCAGGAACCGCCGCATGCGCCGCCTCCCGAACGGCAGCGCGGCGACGCTGTCAAGCGCGCCGTGGGCGGGGCGATCGACCCAACGTGGTTTGGTTAGGAAAATGTCAAACCTTGGCGCCTACCTCGTGGTGGCAAGTTTCCAGGGGCAAGGCATGAGCGCGTTCGGACGCCGCAGCAACATGGGCAGCAACATCGGCGGCACGCGGCCGGCCTTCGGCGTCGCGCGGCCGATGCAGGGCGGCGCGATCCCGCGCCCCGACGAATCGGCGCCCGGCAGCCAGTTCCCGCCGATCGATTCGGTGCCGCTCCCCGGCGAGGACATCCTGCCCGGCACGATGCCCGCGGGCACGCTCGACGCGATGCAACGCCTCACCGACCGGCAGAACGCCAGCGGCGACGCCGGCAGCAGCCGCGGCGAAGGCTTCGAAGCCTCGATCCACAAGATCAAGGAACAGGTGCTTCCCCGCCTGCTCGAACGCGTCGACCCGGAAGCGGCGGCGACGCTGGGCAAGGACGAACTGGCCGAGGAATTCCGCCCGATCATCGGCGAGGTGCTCGCCGAGCTGAAGCTGACGCTCAACCGGCGCGAACAGTTCGCGCTGGAAAAGGTGCTGGTCGACGAGCTGCTCGGCCTGGGGCCGCTCGAGGAACTGCTCGCCGATCCGGCGGTCAGCGACATCATGGTCAACGGCCCCGACCAGACCTATGTCGAGCGCAAGGGCAAGCTCGAACTCGCGCAGATCCAGTTCCGCGACGAGGAGCATCTGTTCCAGATCGCGCAGCGTATCGTCAATTCGGTCGGCCGCCGCGTCGACCAGACGACGCCGCTCGCCGACGCGCGCCTCAAGGACGGGTCCCGCGTCAACGTCATCGTGCCGCCGCTCTCGCTCAAGGGCACGGCGATCTCGATCCGTAAGTTCTCGGCGAAACCGATCACGCTCGACATGATGGCGGGCTTCGGGTCGATGAGCCCCAAGATGGCGACCGCGCTGAAGATCGCGGGCGCGAGCCGGTTCAACGTCGTCATCTCGGGCGGTACCGGCTCGGGCAAGACGACGATGCTCAACGCCCTCTCCAAGATGATCGACCCAGGCGAGCGCGTGCTGACGATCGAGGACGCGGCGGAATTGCGGCTCCAGCAGCCGCACTGGCTGCCGCTCGAAACGCGTCCCGCGAACCTAGAGGGTCAGGGCGAGATCAGCATCCGCGACCTCGTCAAGAACGCGCTGCGTATGCGTCCGGATCGCATCATCCTGGGCGAAATCCGCGGCAGCGAATGTTTCGACATGCTCGCCGCGATGAACACCGGCCACGACGGATCGATGTGTACGCTCCACGCCAACTCCCCGCGCGAGGCGCTCGCGCGTATGGAGAACATGGTGATGATGTCGGACATCAAGGTGCCCAAGGAGGCGATCAGCCGCCAGATCGCCGATTCCGTCGAGCTCATCATCCAGGTGAAGCGCCTGCGCGACGGCAGCCGCCGCGTCACCAACGTGACCGAGGTGATCGGCATGGAAGGGCCGGTGATCGTGACGCAGGAGCTGTTCAAGTTTGAGTATCTCGACGAAAGCGCCGACGGCAAGATCATCGGCGAATACCGCTCGATGGGCCTGCGCCCCTACACGCTCGACAAGGCGAAGCAGTTCGGCTTCGACAGTGCATTCCTGGAGGCGTGCCTGTAGGCGGCGGGGGTATCGCGATCAGCGCGCGCGCGATGACACCCGCGCGCGGCGGCACCGCCCGGCCAGCCGCCGCATCGCCGCTTGCCGGCGCGCTGGCGCGCTGGCCGTCACCGCCGGGAGCGCGGGGATCGACGCGGCGTTCCGCCATCGCGCGACGTTCAACCGCATCGTGACGCTGTCGAAGGGAACGCTTCCCATACCTGCCGGCTACACGCAAAGCCCTTGCGTGCAGCGCTGGACGAACCGCATGCGCGTATTCGAGCGGCCCGGCACGTGCCACGGCGCTGGCGCCTCGCCTTTCCTCATCAACCGCGTGACGGCGCGCACGGGTTTCTAGCCGCGACGGCTCCATCGGGCTAAGTGGGCCGATGCGCCTCGCCCTTCTCGTCCTGCTCGCCGCCGCGAGCGGCCCCGCCGTTGCCCAGGCGCAGCGCGAGGGTATCGCAGCGCTCGGCGCCGATACCGAGGCGCGGTGGGTGCCGTTCGATCTCACCCCCGGCAACCAGATCCGCTTCACCGCGACGCTGGACGGACGCAGCGTCACCGCGATCCTCGACACCGGCGTCAGCTATTCGGTGCTCGCGCGCGGTTCGGCCGCCGCCGACCCGGGCCGCATCACCGCCAACGGCCAGGCGACCGCGATCGGCGGGGCCGGCAACGGCGCGGTGGCGATCGGCTGGCAGGCGACGCGCACGCTCACCATCGGCGGCCTCACCCGCAGCGGCGGCGGCGTCACCGTCGCCGACCTGCCGGCGATCGCCACCGGCAGCGCCACGCCGGTCGACCTGCTCGTCGGGCGCGACGTGACCGGCGGCCAGGCGCTCGACGTCGACTATGCCAACCGCCGCTTCCGCTTGCTGCCCTCGGGCCGGCTGCCCTTCATCGGCGCGCTGGCGCCGCTGGCGGTCTCCGCCGGACGCCGCGTCTACGAAAGCGCGGTGACGATCGCCGGCGAGCGTATCGCGCCGGTGATCGTCGACACGGGCGACGGCTCCGCGCTCACCCTGTCCGCCGCGGCGGCGCGGCGCGCGCGGATCGACCGGCTGCCGAGCACCACGACCGTCTCCTTCGGCCTTGCGGGCGAGACGGTGAGCACGCTCGCGATCGTGCCGGCGGTGACGATCGGCCAGCAGGCGATCCGCAACGTCGAGACGCGGATCGAACCGGCGGGCGGCTTTTCGGAGACGATAGGCGTCGCCGGGCGGATCGGTTCGGGGTTGCTGCAGCATTACCGCGTGCTGCTCGATCCCACGGCGGGGCGGATGGTGCTGCGCCCCGGCCCCGATGCCGACGCCGCCCCGCTGCGCTCGACCAGCGGGCTGCTCGTCGGGCTGGAGCGCGACCGGCTGAAGGTGCTGCACGTGATGCGCGGCGGTCCGGCGCAGGCGGCGGGCTGGCGGACGGGCGAGACGATCTGCCGCATCGACGACCAGCCTATCGGCGCCGATTATCCGGCGAGCGCGCTCGCCAAATGGTCGGTCGGGGCGCCCGGCACGGCGGTGCGGCTGGGGATGTGCGACGGAACGACGCGCGTGCTGACGCTGGCGCGATTTTACTGAGCGGCTTCGGTTCGGGCGAAGGGGGTTGAGGGGATTGCCGAATAAGCCCGTCATTGCGAGCGAAGCGAAGCAATAAAGGGCGTCCAGGTCCGGCGCTGGATTGCTTCGCTGCGCTCGCAATGACGACCTAGAGGCGCCGTCATGCCGTTATTCGATGGCGTAGCGGCACGCCGTTCGACCTGTTCAGAATTGCGCCCTCGGCTCGCAATGACGACCAAGCGCTCGCCGCACGACATCGGCGCTACCGCGTGTGCAGCCCCACGCTCACCAGCAGGATCGTCGCGAGCAGCGCCGCCATCTGCACCGTGCGCCAGTCGACGAAGCCGACGCGGTCGGGATCGCGGCGCAGGCGGCGGCGCCGATCGGCGAGCGCGGCGGCGAGCGCGAGCAGCAGCGCGGCGCCCGCACCCCAGAACATCACCGGCATCGCTCGTCCGCTCAGCCGAGCTTTTCGACCTTGTCCTGCAACCGCGTCAGCTCCGCCTTCAGCGCGGCGATCTCATCGTCCTTGCTGGCGGCGGGCTGCGCCGGTGCAGGCGCCGCGACCGGCGGCTGGAACGCCTGCGCCGCGGCCTCGAACATCTGCATGTTGCGTTTGGCGATCTCGGCGAACGGCGAATGCGCGAACGCGCCCTCGACGGCCGACTTGAACTGTTCCTGGTTGCGGCGGAAGCTGTCCATCGACGCCTCGAGATAGCCCGGCACCATCGCCTGCATCGAATCGCCGTACATCGCGATCAGCTGCCTGAGGAAGCTGACCGGCAGCATCGTCTGGCCGCGGCTTTCCTCCTCCATGATGATCTGGGTGAGGACGTTGTGGGTGATGTCGTCGTCGGTCTTGGCATCGACGACCTTGAAGTCGCGGCCTTCGCGGGTCATCGTCGCGAGATGGTCGAGCGTGATGTAGGACGAGGTCTCGGTATTGTAGAGCCGCCGGTTCGCGTATTTCTTGATGATGACGACGCCGTCGCCCGCGCTCTGCTTCTTCATACGGCTCCCCTGCCCATACCGGTGTCCGGCTCATGACCGATCCCGATGCTACGCCTCAATTTTTCGCACCGCAACACGGACCTAGGCCGCTGCCTCTGTTCCTCGACATGCTGCGCAGCGAAACCGCAGCAGAGCCGGAGCGGATGGCCGCCGCGCTTGCTGGGCTCGGCGCGTATCAGGCGGCTCCCCGCCCCGCCCCGCCGCCGCCCGCCCCGCCGCTCGCCACCGCGGGCCGCGCCACGCTGCGCTATTACGGCGGACGCGGCCGAATGGTGGTGTGCGTACCGTCGCTGATCAATCCGCCCGCGATCCTCGATCTCGGCGAAACGTCGCTGGTGCGCTGGCTCGCCGGCCAGGGCTTCCGCGTCGCGCTGGTCGACTGGGGCGCGCCGGGTCCGGCGGATCGCGACCTCGACATGACCGCGCACGTCGAATCGCTGCTAGTGCCGCTGATCGAGCAACTCGACGCGCCGCCGGTGCTGGTCGGCTATTGCCTGGGCGGGACGATGGCGACCGCCGCGGCGCACGCGACACCGGTCGCGGGCCTCGCGACCTTGGCCTCGCCGTGGCACTTCGCCGGCTATGGCACGGCGCGCGCGGCGATGCTCGACCTGTGGCAGGCGGCGCGGCCGACCGCCGAGGCGCTCGGCGTGCTGCCGATGGAGGTCCTGCAGGCGGGCTTCTGGCGGCTCGACCCGGCGCGGACGGTGCAGAAGTACGAAGCCTTCGGCCGGCTCGATCCGGAAAGCGAGGCGGCGCGTGCCTTCGTGCGGCTGGAGGATTGGGCGAATGCCGGCGAGCCGCTGCCGCTCGCCGCGGCGCGCGACCTGTTCGACCGGTTCATCACGGCGGACGTCGCCGGTACGGGGGCGTGGCAGGTGCGCGGCACACCGGTCGTGCCGCATGCGCTCGCCTGTCCGACGGTCGAGTTCGTCTCCGCCACCGACCGCATCGTCCCTGCCGCCACCGCCGCCGGACTCGCAGACCGCCGCGACCTGTCGCTCGGCCATGTCGGCATGATCGTGGGTGGTCGCGCGCGGTCGATGCTGTGGGAACCGCTGGCGCACTGGATCGCGAGCCTGCCCGCGGCTAGATAGGCGCGCATAAGGAGAGCTTCATGACCGAGATCGTCATCACCGCCGCCAAGCGCACCCCCGTCGGCAGCTTCCTCGGCGCGTTCGCCACCACGCCGGCGCACGAACTCGGCCGGATCGCGATAGAGGCGGCGCTGGCGCAGGCGGGCGTCGCCGGTGCGGACGTGTCGGAGGTGATCCTGGGCCAGGTGCTCACCGCCGCGCAGGGTCAGAACCCGGCGCGTCAGGCTTCGATGGCGGCGGGCATCCCCAAGGAGGTGCCGGCCTGGGGCGTCAACCAGGTGTGCGGGTCGGGCCTGCGCGCGGTCGCGCTCGCCGCGCAGGCGATCCAGACGGGCGACGCCACCATCGTCGTCGCCGGCGGGCAGGAGAGCATGTCGCTCAGCCCCCACGCGCAGACGATGCGCGGCGGCACCAAGATGGGCAATGTCAGCCTGGTCGACACGATGGTCAACGACGGCCTGACCGACGTGTTCAACGGCTATCACATGGGCATCACCGCCGAGAATCTCGCCGAACAGTATCAGGTGACCCGCGGCGACCAGGACGGTTTCGCGGTCGCCAGCCAGAACCGCGCCGAGGCGGCGCGTGCCGCCGGCCGCTTTCGGGACGAGATCGCCCCGGTCACGATCAAGGGCCGCAAGGGCGACACCGTGGTCGCGGACGACGAGTACATCCGCGCGGGCGCGACGCTCGAATCGGTGAGCGGCGTGCGGCCCGCCTTCAAGAAGGACGGCACCGTCACCGCCGCCAATGCGAGCGGCCTCAACGACGGCGCCGCCGCGTTGGTGCTGATGAGCCGGGAAGAGGCCGAGAAGCGCGGCGCGCCGGTGCTGGCGACGATCCGCAGCTGGGCGAGCGCCGGCGTCGACCCGTCGGTGATGGGCATCGGCCCGGTGCCTGCGAGCCACAGGGCGCTCGAAAAGGCCGGCTGGAGCGTCGCCGACCTCGACCTGATCGAGGCGAACGAGGCCTTTGCCGCGCAGGCGCTGTCGGTGTGCAAGGAGCTCGGCCTCGACCCCGACAAGACCAACGTCAACGGCGGCGCGATCGCCATCGGCCACCCGATCGGCGCAAGCGGCGCGCGCGTGCTGACGACGCTGATCTACGAAATGCAGAAGCGCGATGCGAAGAAGGGGCTGGCGACGCTGTGCATCGGCGGCGGCATGGGGATCGCGATGTGCGTGGAGCGGTAGGTAAACAATTTTGTCATAAGCTGCCGCTCAGGAAACCTTCCAGACATAGTTTTGTGTCTTTTCGGCGACACATTCGCATAATCTGAATTAGAAGCGCCGACTGCGGCAAAACGGGCTTGTTCATTCCGTCGAGGGTGCGCCAACATGAACCCCTGATTAAGGGCAAAAGCCCGTAACAGGGGATCATCATGAAGAACTGGTTGCTCTCCGCAAGTGCGCTTGCGGGTGGAATGTTGTTGGCCACCAACGCTTTCGCGCAGACGGCGGATCCTGCCGCCCAGGATCAGGCTCCGGCCGGAGCATCAGTAGCGGCCGCTGCGCAAGATGACTCAGCGGCCCGGCCGGGCGAAGACATCGTCATCACCGGCTCGCGAATCCGCACGCCGAATGCCGAGTCGGTCGTGCCGATCACTACGGTTTCCGCTGCCGAACTGACGCTCACCGCGCGCACCTCGATTGGCGACGTGCTGAACGATCTGCCGCAGCTTAACAGCACGTTTAGCCAGTCGAATTCCACGCGCTTTCTGGGTACGGGTGGCCTCAACCTGCTCGACTTGCGCGGCCTCGGCACTGCGCGCACGCTCGTACTCGTCAACGGGCGCCGTCACGTCGGTTCGGACATTCTGAACAACGCGGTGTCGGTCGATACCAACACGATCCCCACCGATCTGCTCGAAGGCGTCGACATCGTCACCGGCGGCAACTCGGCGGTGTACGGGTCGGACGCGCTCGCCGGCGTGGTCAACTTCCGCCTCAAGCAAAATTTCGAGGGGCTGCAAATCCGCGCGCAGGGCGGCGTCAGCGATGAGAAGGATGCGGGCAGCTACTTCGTCAGCCTGACCGGCGGCAAGAATTTTGCGGATGGGCGCGGCAACGTCGCGCTGAACCTGGAGTATGCGCGTACGCAGGATCTCTTCGCGTCCGACCGTAGGGCCTATCGTCAGACCGATGGCTTCATCACGACCAACATCGACGCGGCAGGCGTCGGTGTCGACGGCAAGCTGAACTACGACGGCATCCCCGACGCGACCTATTTCCGTGACATCCGCGTCGGCACTTTCTCCGACGGCGGCCTCGTCGCGTTCGCCGGCGCCGGCTTGGGTGCGACATCGACCGCGCGTTGCGGCCGCGACCCGCTCGGGCGCGCTTACACCTGTAATTATCTGTTCCAGCCGGGTGGTTCGCTGGCCCAGCAGACCGGCACGCGGGTGGGCATCGCGGGCGGCTCCGCTGCGGCGCCCTCGGCCACACCTGCCGGTTCATTCATCGGCGGCAACGGCAACACCCGCCGTGAAGGCGTGTTGCTCCAGCTGCTTCCGCAGGTCGATCGCTACTCGGCCAACCTGATCGGACACTTTGATGTGTCCGACGCTTTCGTGCCGTTCGTTGAGGCGAAATACGTCCGCGTCGACACCGTCAGCCTCGGCGGCTCGGGTCCGGCTTTCTTCACGGGTTCAACGATCGATGCATTGTACGAGCGTCCGCGCCTCGATAACCCGTTCCTCGACGCCACGTCGCGCGCCACGCTCACCGCTCAGGCACTGGCAGCGGTCGATGCCGGTCTCAATCCAACCAGCGGCGCTGCGATCACTGCGGCACAGCAGGCGACGCTACGTGCGCAGATCAACAGCGGCGCCTATCGCTTCATCCTGCGTAAGAACCTGACCGACCTGGGATCGCGTCGCGAGGATGCACGCCGCGAGACGTACCGCTTCGTCGGCGGCGTACGCGGCGACATCACCAGCACGCTGAACTACGAGGTGTCGGCCAACTACGGCGAATTCAAGGAGCAGACCCGCGTTCTGGGCAACGTCGACGTGCAGCGTCTGTCGCTCGCGCTCGACGCGGTTCGCAATGCCAACGGCCAGATCGTTTGCGGATCGCAGCTGGATGCCGCGCGGGCAAATGCCGGCCTCGGCATTCCCGGGCAGGACCGCAACGGCAACGCCGCGAACCTTGCTTCCGACATTGCCGCCTGTCAGCCGCTCAATCCGTTCGGCGTCGGCAGCATCTCGGATGCCGCCAGGAACTACGTGCTACGCAACACCGTGTCGGCAGGTAAGATCACCCAGCTTGACCTGCTCGCCAACGTCGCTGGCGATACGTCCAGCTTCTTCAACCTGCCCGGCGGCGCGATCGGCTTCTCGATCGGTGCCGAGTATCGCCGCGAGACGAACTACTTCAAGGCGGATCCCGCAGTCGAAGCCGGCTACACCTTCTATAACGCGCTCGCCACGTTCAACCCGCCGTCGTTCGAGGTGAAGGAAGCTTTCGGCGAATTGCGGATCCCGCTGCTGAAGGACATCACGCTCATCAAGGAACTGACGGTGAGCGGCGCAGGACGCGTGTCGGACTACAAGGGTTCGGCGGGCACCGTGTATACCTACAACCTCAACGGCACCTACACGCCGTTCGAAGGCATCCGTTTCCGCGCGAATTATGGCCGCGCGGTCCGTGCGCCGAACCTGTCGGAACTGTATTCGGCAGCGGGTCAGAACTTCGCGCCCGGTTTCGCCGATCCCTGCTCGGCGGACAACCTGGGGCGTGGCACCCAGTTCCGCGCCGCCAACTGCGCCGCGGCCGGCATCCCGACGACCTACAACTTCCTGTATGCCCAGTCGCTCGAGATTCGCAGCGGCGGCAACCCGAACCTGAAGGTCGAGAAGTCTGACTCCTACACCTATGGTACCGTCATTACGCCAACGTTCGCGCCGGGACTCGTGTTCTCGGTCGATTACTACAACATCAAGGTCAACGACGTCATCACGGCGGTCAGCGCCCAGGGTATCGTCAACAACTGCTACGACTCGCCGTCGATCCAGAACAATGCATTCTGCGGCCAGTTCACCCGCGTCGCCGCTGGCGCGACCGGTCCGCGCGGCGAGCAGGCGTATCGGATCGTTGAAGGCAGCCTGCTGCAGTCATCGCTCAACTTCGCGGCCCTGAAGCGCCGCGGCATCGACGCAGACCTCAGCTATACGCACAAGTTCGGCGAGACGCGCATCGGTGCAGACGTCAAGTACACCCATATCTTTGAAAGCAGCAGCTTCCTCAACCCGCTGCAGCCCGCTTTCGCGGACACGACCGTGGGCGAACTCGGCTATCCGCAAGATCAGGTTACCGTGAACCTGGGTGCCGATTTCGGCCTCGTTACCCTCGACACACAGTTCCGCTACCTGTCGAAGCAGGCAGTTGGCGCGATCGAGAACCACATCGCCTTCCAAGATCGCCCGGCACAGAACCTGGATGATTATGATATCCCCTTCTACCCGGATGTTCTCTACATCGGCGCGAAGCTCGGCATCGACATCGGCGAGAAGTCTAACTTCTACATCGGCGTCGACAATCTGACCGATCGTCTGCCGCCGCTTGGTGCGACCGGCCTGGGTGCGGGCAGCGCCATCTTCGATAACATCGGGCGCCGTTTCTACGCTGGCGTGACGGCACGCTTCTAAGGCGAACATCGCGTCGAAATCTGCGGGCCGGTGGTTTCCACCGGCCCTTTTTTTGTCCACTCTGCCATCATGCAGAGAGGTTTTATCGCCAACGCGCAGGCATTAATGGACCGCGGCCGCCATCCCGAAGCCATTGCGCTGATAGAGCGTGCTGCCGCCGGGGGCGACGCGGATGCCCTATTTCAGCAGGGGCTCTGGCGTCTGGCAGGCGTACCGATTGAGCGTGACCTGCCTGCGGCGCGCCAATCATTCGCGGCGGCAGCAACGCGCGGGCACGCGGAAGCGCGCTTGATCACCATTGCGCTGCGCGCCAACGGAACCGGCGCACCCGCCGACTGGCCCGGCGCAACGAAGGAATTGCATGCTGCGGCGGAAAGCGGCGATGCCCATGCCCAATATCTCCTTACGATGCTATCGGGCATGGCATTGAACGATCAGGGCCTGCCGTTGGCTATTCCTGCCGCTGAGCCGCTCGTCCCGGATGCAAGCATCCGCAGGATTCGCGCGCTCTTGACGACGAGCGAGTGCGCCCATGTTGCCAACAGTGCTGCCGATCTCCTTGCCCCGGCCGTGGTGGTGGATCCACGGACGGGACTTACCATTCCGCATCCTATCCGAACCTCGGATGCCGCGGTTCTTAGCCCCATGCGCGAAGACCTGGTCATCCGAGCGATCAACATACGTATCGCGGCAGCGAGCGGCACGCAGATCGGGCAAGGCGAAGCTCTGACCGTCTTACGTTATCGCCCAGGTCAGCAGTTCCGACTGCACTCGGATGCCCTACCCAACGTGCGCAACCAGCGCGTAAAGACAGTCCTCGTCTACCTCAACGACGACTTCTGTGGTGGTCAGACGACCTTTCCCGACCATGACGTCGTCATCGTGCCGCAGGCTGGCGATGCCATCATCTTCGACAATACGGATACTGCCGGTCGCCCCTTATCTCGCGCCCGCCACGCCGGCGAACCTGTTACCCGAGGCACGAAATGGTTAGCCACCCGATGGATCCGCGCGCGGCCGTTCGACGTCTGGACAGGGCCGGAGGCCGTCTGACTACCCCCACACCCGCCCGTACCGCCCCCCAAGCCCGGTCAGCAGCTCATATTGCGACAGGCCGCTCGCCGCCGCCGCGGCGGGGAGCGTGTAGTCGATGGCGATCCAGTCGCCCTCGCCCAGCTCCGGCATCGCGCCGACGTCGAGCGCGACCAGGTCCATCGAGACGCGGCCGATGACCGGCAGGCGCCCGTTCGCCGCGCTGCCGCGATCCGAAAAGGCGCGTAGATAGCCGTCGGCATAGCCGAGGTTGACGATTGCCACCTGCGTGTCGCGGGGCGCGGTCCAGGTCGCGTTATAGCCGACGGTGTCGCCGGCGGGCACGCTGCGGCGCTGGAGGATCTGCGTCTCGGGCGTCACCACCTGCCGGATCGCGCCGGCGAAGTCCGAGCGTGCTATGCCGCCGTACAGTGCAAGGCCGGGGCGCGTCAGATCGAAGGCATAGGATTCGCCGAGCGCGATGCCCGCCGAATTGGCGAGGCTCATCCGGTTCGCGGCGGTGATGCCCGCAAGGCTCGCGAAGGCGGATTGCTGGCGCGCGTTCATCGCATGGTCCTCGTCGGCGCAGGCGAGGTGGCTCATCAGCGTCTCGATCGCGAGCCCGTCGAGCAGCCCCGCGCGCACCGCCTCCGCCGAGACGCCGAGCCGGTTCATGCCGGTATCGACCATCACGTCGCACGGCCCCCCGCCCGCCTCGCGCCAGCGCGCGACCTGCGCGTCGGTGTTGAGCACGGGGCGGGCGACGCCGCTCGTCGCCAACGCCATGTCCTCGGCGCGGACGCCGTGCAGCACCGAGAGCGGCAGCCCGAGCGGTGCCAACCGCGCCGCCTCCGCCCAGGTGGCGACGAAGAAATCGCGGCAGCCGGCGGCGGCGAGATGCCGGGCCACCTCGGCCGCGCCCAGCCCATAGCCGTCGGCCTTGATCGCCGCGCCGCACGCGGCACGCCCGCTCATCCGGGCGAGGGTGCGCCAATTGTCGGCGAGGGCGGCGGCATCGAGGCGGAGGCGAAGGGGCGGGGTCACGTGGCCGCGCATAATCGTGCGGCGCGCGCGCGTCGATGCCGCTAGTGTGCGATCCGGCAAAGCTGGAGCGGGGCGGTGCCGGCCCTCACCCCCACCCGGCGGCGCCCAGCAAAGTATTACTTTGCTGGGACCCTCGGCCGCCCATCCAGAATAGGCTGAGTGGGTGGCCGGGTGGGGGTGAGGGCCGGCACCGCTTCCACGTAAGTGGATCAGCCTCCAGCTCAGTCGATCCGCGCGGCGAAACCGATCCACAGCGTCCGCGGGCTCGCCCGCTCGACGATCGCATTGCCGCTGATCCCCGCTTCGACGCGCGCGTCGGTCAGGTTTTCGGCGCGGACCTGCACGGTCAGCGCGTGCGTCAGCGGCAGCGCGGCATAGCCGTCGAGCGTCGTCGCCGGGGCGAGGCTGCGGCTGTTCTGGTCGTCGTCGAACTGGCGGGCGACGTGGCGCAGCGTCGCCGACAATGCGGCGCGCTGCCGCCGCCAGGCGAGCGTCGCCGACACCGCATCGCGCGGCGTCTGCGCGGGGCGCAGCCCGTCGAGCGCCGCTGCTGCGCCGCTCGCACGCACGCGCGCGTCGACATGGCTCCACGATGCAGAGAGCGCGAAGGCGCCGAGGCCATAGCGCGCATCGACCTCGACCCCGGTCGAACGGATCGCGTCGAGGTTGCGCCGCACGCGCGAGGCGCTGGTCGGCGTGCTCGACAGCGTCACGTTGGCGATCGCGTCGTCCAGCCGGTTGCCGAACACGGTCGCCGCGACGGTGACGCGCGGCAGCGGGGTCAGCGTCATGCCCCCCTCGATGCCGGTCAGCGTCTCGGGCGCGAGGGCGGCATTGGCGGCGGTGACGTCGTTGCCGACACGGAACGGGCGGTAGAGTTCGTTGAGCGTCGGCAGCCGCCAGCCGCGATAGCCGGCGGCGCGCAGCGTCACCGCGGAGCCGAGGTCGAACGCGGCACCGAGGCGTCCGGTCCATTCGGTGCCCTCGCGATCCGCGAAACGGGTGTCGGTGAGCGCCGCGCCGCCGGCGAGCGGGCGTTCGGTGAGATAGCCGCCGTCGATCCGCCACCGGTCGATCCGCGCCGCCGCGGTCAGCGTCAGAGCGCCGAGCGCGACGCTGCCGTCGGCAAAGGCCCCCTGCGTCACCGTCGCGCCGCCCGCCTGGCGCCGCCGGGTGGGAGCGGCGGCGACGAAGGTGAACAGCTCCTGCGTTCGGCCCGAGACCCGGCGGATATCGGTACCGAGCCGCAGGTCGACCGTGCCGCCGACCGGCGGCTGCACCTCCAGCCGCGCGCCCAGCCCCGTCGCAGGCGTATTATACTGGTCGAGCGACTGGCTGACGGTGGTGCGCGCGGCGTTGACGCTGGCGAAGCTCGACGCGAAGGCGCGGGTCTGGAGATAGGCGAGCGCCGACCAGCCCCAGCGGCCGCGCCCGACGACGCGCAGGCTGGCGTCGGCGCCCTGCGACCGGTTGGCGGTGAAGGCGGTGCCACGCTCGCGCGCGTCGGTGAAGGCGCTGACGTTCGCCTGTACCTCGGTCGCGGGCGCGATCGTCACCACGGTGCGCAAGGCGCCCGACGCCTGCTCATAGGGCGCGCGGCGATCGACCGGACCGCGGCTTTCCGCCACCGTCGGCACGAAACCGTCGCCGCGCGCATAGGCGGCGGACAGCGTCGCGAAGCCCGCATCGCGGACCAGCGCGGCCGATCCCTGCGACTCCACCGCATCGCGGCTGCCGTAGAACAGGCTCGCCTCGAGCGGGGCGAGCTGGTCGGGCGTGGCGCTGTCGAGCTCCACCGTGCCGGCGAGCGCGCCCGGCCCGAAATAGCCGCTGCCGCCGCCGCGGGTCACGCGCACCTGCCCCAGTCGGCCGGTCGCATAGGCGGGGAAGGCGACCCAGCCGCCGAACGGGTCCGCCTGCGGCACGCCTTCTAGGATCAGCAGCGCGCGGCTGGAGGCGTTGCCGCCGATGCCGCGCAGGCTGATCCCCTGGCTGGTCGGATTGGCGCTGCGGCTGTCGGAGCGGCGGAACTGTTGCAGACCGGCGACGTCCGCCAGCACGCTTTCGAGACGCGCGCTCGCATTGGCCTGCAGCCGGTCGCGGTCGATGCTGACGACGTCGAACACACGCTCGCCGGGCGAGACGGGCAAGCCACGGCCGGTTACGACCACGTCATCGGCTACCGCCGCAGCCTCGCCCGTCTGGGCGGCGCCGGGTGCGGCAGCGAGGCAGGCGGCC
>JBKBTU010000003.1:0-26686 GCA_046290715.1 Sphingomonas sp.
GCGGCTGCCGATCTTGAGGCCGGCGATCTCGCCGATCGGCGTCATCTGGCGGAAGAAGGTGCGGAAGCCTTCGGTGCCGTAGACGAGGTCGCGATAGGCGTGGAAGGCGGTATCGGACAGCCGGTCCATCGCGCCTGCGAACTGCGCATTTTCCGCGTTCGACAGCCGTTCGGGCTCGAGGCTGGCGAGCAGGGTCGCGGAGGCGATCGCCTCGAGGTTGGTCATCGCGCTGTCGCGGGTGCCGTATTTGGCGGCGATCACCTCGCCCTGTTCGGTGATGCGGATGCGGCCCTGCACGGTGCCGGCGGGTTGCGCGCGGATCGCCGCGAACGCCGAGCCGCCGCCGCGCCCGACGGCGCCGCCGCGGCCGTGGAACAGCTGCATGCCGACGCCGGCCGCCTCGAATACCGGCTTCAGCGCGGTCGACGCCTTGGACAGCTGCCAGGTCGAGGTCAGGTAACCACCGTCCTTGTTGCTGTCCGAATAGCCGATCATCACCTCCTGGTGCCCGCGCGCCCGTGCGATCGCGGCGATTTCTGGCAAGGCGAACCAGTCGGTCATGATGCCCGGCGCGGCCTCGAGGTCCCCGACGGTCTCGAACAGCGGCACCGCCATGATCGCCGCCGTCGCGGGGTCCCCCGCACGGTAGAGGCCGACCTCCTTCAGCAGCAGGTTGATCTCGAGCAGGTCGGACACCGATTGCGCCATCGAGACGATGTAGTTGGTGATGCAGGCGGGGCCGTACTTCGCATGTGCCTCCGCCGCGGCGAGGACGATCTGGAGTTCGGAGTCGGTCTCTTCCGAATAGCGGGTGAAGCGGCTGGCGAGGGGGCGCGCATTGGCGAGTTCGCGGCGGAGCAGCGCGACACGCGCCGGCTCGTCGAGCGCCAGATAATCGTCCTCGACACCGGCGGTCTTCAGAAGCTCGGCGACGACGCGCTCGTGTACCGCGCTGTTCTGGCGCAGGTCGAGCGTCGCCAGGTGGAAGCCGAACGTCTCGACCGCGCGGATCAGCCGGCCGAGCGCGCCGCCGGTCTTGAGCGCGCCGGCGGACGACAGGCCGTGCGCGATCGCCACGAGGTCGGCGCGGAACGCCTGCGGGTCGGGATAGGGCTCGCCGACGAGGTGGCCGGGGCGGGCGGCGGGCTTGCCGGTCAGCGCCTGGTGCGTTGCGGCGAGGCGCGCGTAGATGCCCGACAGCGCACGGCGATAGGGTTCGTCCGAACGGCTTTCGGCGGTGTCGCCGCTCGCCGCCGCCAGCGCCTCGACCGCGGCGTCGACGGGGACGTGCTGCGTCGAGATCGAGAGCTCTGCGCCCAGCGCGTGGACCGCGTCGAGGTAGAAGCCGAGCACCGTCTCGCAGGCGCGGGCGAGCGCGGTGCGCAGCGAATCGGCGGTGACGAAGGGGTTGCCGTCGCGGTCGCCGCCGATCCAGCTGCCCGGCCGCACGAAGCTCGGCACGCGTTCCCCGAAGGCGCGGTCCCAGCGCTGGTAGAGCGCGGGGAGGGCGGGCAGGAACACGTCGCGCATGTAGGAGAGCGCGGTCTCGACCTCGTCGGTGACGTAGAGCCGTTCGCGCCGCAGCACGCGCGTCTGCCACAGCAGCGCGATCTGGCGGGTGATCGCATCCTCGACGCGGTCGCCGTCGGGCGTCTCCTCGCGCCCCGCGTCCTTCAGCTGCATCAGCTGCGCGATGCGGTTGCGATGGTCGATCATGCTCTTGCGCCGCACCTCGGTGGGGTGGGCGGTGAGCACGGGGACGATCAGCGCATGGGCGAGCAATTGCTGGACGCGATCGCGGCCGATCCCCTCCGCCTCCAGCGTCGCGAGCGCCGCGGCGACGTCCGCGCCCTGTTCGGCGGCAATGCCCTGGCGATCCTCGGCAAGGTTGGCGAGCATCGAGAAGAGCATGAAGCCGCGAACGAAATCGAGCGTCTCGTCGAGGTCGAGGTCGCGCAGCTGCCGGTGGACGGCGTCGCTGTCGCCATGGCCGCGGTGCCGCTCGACGGAGGCGCGGCGGATCGTCTCGGTCGCCTCGAACAGCGCCTCGCCACCATAGGCGCGGATGACGTCGCCGAGCTTGGCGCCGAGGAAGCGCACGTCCGGATTGTTGGCGATGGGCGGCAGGGCTGCGGGATCGACGGTGGCCATGGCGGCATGCTGCGCTGCGGCAGGAGTGCGGTCAACCGGGGATGAGGTTGATGGCGCGAAAGCGGGGTTTGGGTGGGTGCGAGGACGGACCTCGATCCGCTCCGGCTCTGGAAGGCGGAGGGCGTGATGAACCGAAGGCGTCAGGTTCACCCGTCATTGCGAGCGGAGCGAAGCACTGCAGAGCCGCACCAGGACGCCGTAGATTGCTTCGCTGCGCTCGCAATGACGGCGTGGATCAGCGGCACGTCAGCTGCTCTGGCGCTGACGGAGGCTGCCCGTCCACCACCGGCTCCGCCGGGCGGTCCCCCTCCCCGTGCCGGGGAGGAATGGGGCGTCCTACTTGTCGCTCGCCTGGTTCCCCAGCGTATCGCCCAGCACGGGGCCGGTGGTTTGGGGCGCGGGGCGACGGCCGGCGCGCCATTCGGCTTCCTCTTCGGAGGTGACGGTGCCGTCGCGGTTGAGGTCCATCTGGTCGAAGCGCCTGAGCGTGCCCTCGCTCCATTCGATCATGCTGATCGCGCCGTCGCCGTTACGGTCGAGCGCCATCAGCCGGCTGTTCCGCCGTGGCAGCTCGGTGGCATCGAGGCGATCGTCGCCGTTGCGGTCGAGCGTGCGGAAGCGGCGCTCCATCGCGCTCGAAAAGTCGACGCGGCTGGTCACCGCCGGGGGCACGAAGCCGGCGGCGTTGGCGGTCGCGTCCGCCTCTGCCACCTTGTCCTCGCGGTTGCCGCAACCGCTCAAGCCCGTCAGCGCCACGGCCAGCGCCGCCACGATCATTCCGCCACGCAAATGTCTGTCCCCCGTGTCGTTACGCTTCGAGCTCGACATCCCAATAGAGCCAGTCGTGCCATGTGTCGTGCAGATAGTTGGGCGGAAAGGCGCGACCGTGTTCCTGCAATTGCCAGTTGGTCGGGCGGATCGGCTCGATATAGAGCGGCATGTGCGCCTGCTTGGGCGTCCGCCCGCCCTTCTTGAGGTTGCAGGGCGCGCAGGCGGTGACGACATTCTCCCACGTCGTCCGTCCGCCCTGCGCGCGCGGCACGACATGGTCGAACGTCAGGTCGCGGGTGACGCCGCAATATTGGCAGGCGAAGCGATCGCGCAGGAACAGGTTGAAGCGGGTGAAGGCGGGAAAGGCGGAAGGGCGGACATATTGCTTGAGCGCGATGACCGAGGGCAGCTTGATCTCCGCGGTCGGGCTGCGCACCGCGCGCTCGTAATGCGCGACGATGTCGACGCGATCGAGGAACACCGCCTTGATCGCGGTCTGCCACGGCCACACGCTGAGCGGATAATAGGACAGCGGCGTGTAATCGGCATTGAGGACGAGCGCCGGACAACTGTCGGGGTGACGGATCAGATCGGGATGAAACACGGCTCCTCCCACGGATTACCCGCAGGCCGTGTCGCCCACGAGAGTGACGCCGGTATGACAGCACGGCCGGATGCGGCGGGTCAAGCGTTCTGCGTTAACCTTTGGCCGGGCCGCGGCCGATGAGCGGCATCGTCACCCGCTTCGCGCCGAGCCCGACCGGGCGGCTGCACCTCGGCCATGCCTATGCCGCGATCCGTGCGCACGATCACGCACGGGGGCATGCACAGGGGCATGAACGGGGGGCCGGCGGCACGTTCCTGCTGCGGATCGAGGATATCGACGGGACGCGCAGCCGCGAGGAGCATGTCGCGGGCATCCTGGAGGACCTCGCCTGGCTCGGCCTTGCGTGGGACGGGCCGGTGCTGCGCCAGTCGAGCCGGCTGGAGGCGTATCAGGCGGCGCTCGAGGCGCTCGGCGAGCGCGGGCTCGTCTATCCCTGCTTCTGTACCCGCGCCGATATCGCCGCGAGCGCCAGTGCGCCCCATCATGGTCCGGACGGGATCGTCTATCCGGGAACGTGTCGGCAGCTGTCCTTCGCGGAAGCCGGGCAGAAGATGTACGAGGGCGTGCCGCATGCGTGGCGGCTGGCGATGGACCGGGCGGTGGCCGCCGCCGGCCCGCTCGGCTGGACCGATCTGGTGGCGGGACCGCAGCGCGCCGATCCGGCGGCGTTCGGCGACGTGGTGCTGGCGCGCAAGGATGCGCCGGCGAGCTACCACCTCGCGGTGACGGTCGACGATGCCGCGCAGGGCGTGACCGACGTCGTCCGCGGCCGGGACCTGATGCGGGCGACGGACATCCATCGGGTGTTGCAGGCGCTGCTCGGCCTGCCGACGCCCGTCTACCTCCACCACCCGTTGCTGCTCGGCGCCGACGGCACGCGGCTGGCCAAGCGCAACGGCGCGCCCGCGCTCGCCGACATGCGGGCCGCGGGCGCGGATGGCCGAGCACTCGCCGACGCGCTGCGCTCCGGCCGGCTGCCCGAGGGGTGTACGGAGGCGTGGACGTAGAGCATCAAGCCGCACATCCGACTCACCCTGTGCCCGTCAGCCCTGAGCCTGTCCAAGGGCGGGGCCGACACAGGCGCCGCGCTCGCGGAACCGCGCCCTTCGACAAGCTCAGGGCTAACGGATCAGGTCAAAGCTCAATTCTCCAGGCCCATTGGCTTTGTGGCGGCGAACGCCTAACTTGCACGCATGAACACCTTCCTCATCATTCTGCTGATCGCGGCGATGCTGGCGACGGTGGTCGCGCTGGTCCGGGGCATCATCGCCTTCCTCCAGGAAAGCCATGCGCAGGTGAAGAACGGCGAGGGTCCGTCCGCCGCCTCGCTGAAGTCGAACCGGATGATGCAGATGCGCATCTTCTTCCAGGCGCTGGCGATCCTGATCGTCGTCGTGATCCTGTTCGCCGCCGGACGCACCTGACACCCGCGTGGTCAAGCTCAACCGGATCTATACGCGCACTGGCGATGCCGGGACGACGGGGCTCGTCGACGGGTCGCGGGTGTCGAAGGCGGCGCCGATCATCGCGGCGATCGGCGACGTCGACGAGGCGAACAGCGCGCTCGGCGTCGCGATCGGCCTGCTCGGCGAACGTGCGCCCGCGCAAGCGGCCGCGGTGATCCAGAACGACCTGTTCGACCTCGGCGCCGATCTGGCGACGCCCGAGGGGATCGACGGCGCGTTGCGGATCGTGCCGGCGCAGGTCGCGCGGCTGGAGGCGGAGATCGACGCGATGAACGCCGATCTGGCGCCGCTCACCAGCTTCATCCTGCCGGGCGGCGACCCGGCGGCGGCGGCACTCCATCTGGCACGCGCGATCGCGCGCCGCGCCGAACGCAGCGCCGCGGCGGTGCCGGGCCTCAGCGCGGACGCGCTCGCCTATCTCAACCGGCTGTCGGACTGGCTGTTCGTCGCGGCGCGCGCGGTCAACGCCCGGTCAGCGGGCGACGTGCTGTGGCGCCCGGGCGCGAGCCGCTGACGACCACGGTTTGACCGGTTCCGCACCAAGGGGCCGGTGCGGTTGCAACTCTTTGACGCCTCATGCGCTTCTTCACCTGCATCAAGGGGTGGGGCGTTTGTCATGCTGAAGATCGCGCCACAACCGATGGCGTCGCTGGACCGGCGCTTCCGATCGGTTCGCGCGCTGACACTGGCGCTCGCCGCCCCGCTGTCGGATGCGGATGCCTCCGTCCAATCGATGCCGGACGCGTCGCCGGCGAAGTGGCATCTGGCGCACACGACCTGGTTCTTCGAGACGTTCGTGTTGCGCGACCATGTGCCGGGGTATCGGCTGCACGACGAACGCTTCCCCTTCCTGTTCAACAGCTATTACGAAGCGGAGGGCCGGCGGCATGCGCGCGACCGCCGCGGCATGATCACGCGGCCGACGCTGGACGAGGTACGTGCCTATCGCGCGTACGTCGACGCGGCGCTGGTCGCGGCGCTGTCGACCTTGCCGGCGGCGGCGCAGGAACTGGTCGCGCTGGGTTGCCATCACGAGGAGCAGCATCAGGAGCTGCTCGTCACCGACATCCTCCACCTGTTCGGCGAGAACCCGCTCGAACCGGCGCTGTGGCCGGCGGCGCCCAAGGTGCCGGTGGCGATGCCGGCACCGATCCGTTGGATCGAGCACGCGGGCGGGATCGTGACGGTCGGGCACGACGGTGACGGCTTCGCCTTCGACTGCGAGGGCCCGCGCCACGACGCGCTGCTGGTGCCGCATGCGCTGGCGGACCGCACCGTCACCAACGGCGAGTGGGCGGCGTTCATCGCCGATGGCGGCTACCGGAACCCGCGCCACTGGCTCGCCGACGGCTGGGCCTGGGTCAAGGCGGAGGGCGTCGTCGCCCCGCTCTACTGGGAAGAGCAGGGCGGCGCCTGGACGCGGATGGGGCTCGACGGGCGGCGACCGATCGATCCGGCGGCGCCGGTGACGCACGTCAGCCTGTACGAGGCGGACGCCTATGCCGCCTGGGCGGGCGCGCGGCTGCCGACCGAATTCGAATGGGAGGCGGCGGCCGCGTCCCACGATCCGGCGGGCGGCAATCAGATGGATGCCGCCGGGCCGGTCGAACCGCGTCCGGCTGCCGCGGGCGACCCAGCCTTCTTCGGCGACGTGTGGGAATGGACCGGCAGCGCCTATCGCCCCTATCCCGGCTTTCGCGCGGTCGAGGGCGCGGTCGGCGAGTATAACGGCAAGTTCATGAGCGGCCAGTTCGTGCTGCGCGGCGCCAGCTGCGCCACGCCCCGCGGCCATGCCCGCGCGAGCTATCGCAACTTCTTCTACCCGCACCAGCGCTGGCAGTTCACCGGCGTGCGCCTTGCCAAGGACATCTGAATGCTGAAGCCCGAGATCGAGGACGGCGAACAGAGCCTCGCCGACCCGCAGTTCCGCGCCGACGTGCTCGGCGGGCTGGAGCGTCGCCCGCGGGCGATTCCGGCGCGCTGGTTCTACGATCGCCGCGGGTCCGAGCTGTTCGAGGACATCACCGCGCTGCCGGAATATTATCCGACGCGCACGGAGACGGCGATCCTCGAGACGATCTGCCCGGAAGTCGCCGGGATCGCGGGCAAAGGCCGCGCCGTGGTCGAATTCGGATCGGGGTCGTCGACCAAGACGCCGGTGCTGCTGCGCTGCACGGAGCCGTCGGCCTATGTGCCGATCGATATCTCGGGCGCGTTCCTGCGCGAATCGTCGCGGGTGCTGTCGCAGGCGTTTCCCAATCTGCTCGTGCTGCCGTTCGAGGCCGATTTCATGCGCGCGCTGACGCTGCCGCAGGCGGTGGCGGATTCGCCCAAGCTCGGTTTCTTTCCGGGATCGACGATCGGCAACATGATCCCGCTGATGGCGGTCGACCTGCTGCGGGCGATGCGGGCGTCGCTGGGACAAGGCGCAATGCTGCTGATCGGCATGGACCGGGTGAAGGACCCCGCGACGCTGGTCGCCGCCTATGACGACACGGCGGGCGTGACCGCGGCGTTCAACCTCAACCTGCTCGAACGGATCAATCGCGAGCTGGAAGGCACCGTTCCGGTCGAGGATTTCCGGCACGAGGCGCGCTGGAACGACGATCGCGCGCGAATCGAGATGCATCTGGTCGCGCGCCGCGACGTCGACTTCTCCGTCGACGGACGGCCGTTCGCGCTTCGCGAGGGCGAGAGCATCCATACCGAGAACAGCCACAAATACGGATCGCGCGACGCGCGCATCCTGCTGCGCTCGGGCGGGTGGACGCCGCTCAAGGAATGGACCGATCCCGACGGGCTGTTCTCGGTCTATCTCGCCGAGGCGCAGGCGGAGCGTCCCGCCCCCTGATTGCCGCCGGATCGAAAGCCGCTATGGCGCGTCCCAACGGATAAGGAGATGGACGTGAGCGAAGCGGTGGGCGTGATCGGTGCGGGCCAGATGGGCGCCGGCATCGCACAGGTATCGGCGGCGGCCGGCTATCGCGTCGTACTGAGCGACGTGTCGCTGGAGCGCGCGGAGGCGGGCAAGGCAGGGATCGCCAAATTGCTCGCCCGCGCGGTCGAAAAGGAAAAGATCGACGCGGCGACGCGCGATGCGACGCTCGCCCGGATCGAGCCGGTCGGCGACGTCGCGGCGATGGCCGATTGCGAACTGGTGATCGAGGCGGCGACCGAGCGCGAGGAGATCAAGCGCGCGATCTTCGCCAAGGTCGGCGTGGTGCTAGGTGCGGACGCGATCCTCGCCTCCAACACCTCGTCGATCCCGATCACGCGGCTGGCGCAGGCGACGCCCGATCCGACGCGCTTCATCGGTGTCCACTTCTTCAACCCGGTGCCGGTAATGGGTCTGATCGAGGTGATCCGCGGACTCGCCACCTCCGACACGACCGTCGCCGCGATCGAAGGCTACGCCGAGCGGCTCGGCAAGGCGGTGGTGCGCGCCAACGACGCGCCCGGCTTCATCGTCAATCGCGTGCTGATGCCGATGATCAACGAGGCGGTCTTCGCGCTGGGCGAGGGCGTGGCGACGATTCGCGATATCGATCTCGCCTGCCAGTTGGGGCTCAATCATCCGATGGGGCCGCTGACGCTCGCGGATTTCATCGGGCTCGATACCTGTCTGGAGATCACCCGCGTGTTGTTCGAAGGGACGGGCGACCCCAAGTTCCGCCCGGCGCCGCTGCTGGTGAAATACGTCGAGGCCGGCTGGTACGGGCGCAAGACCGGGCGCGGCTTCTACGACTACAGCGGCGCGACCCCGGAGCCGACCCGCTGAGGAGGACACGCGATGAGCCTTGACGACACGATCGTCGACACGCCCGAGGGGCCGATGACGTTCAAGGAATGGAAGAAGAAGAATCCGGTGCAGCTCCCCTCGCGCCGCACCAAGGGCAAGGACCTGCCCAACAAGGTGAAGACGCGGACGGGGGAGTGATGGCTACTTCCTTCGTCTTCCGGGCGAAGGCCGGGATCCATGGACTGGATGCCGGCCGTCGTCGCGCGCTACGATCAGCCGCGTGCATCCATGGATCCCGACGTTCGCCGGGATGACGATAAGGAGCGGTAACGCACCGCATAGACCAGCGCCAGCGCAGCCAGGAACGGCAGCCCGTAAGCGAGCGTCGCCGCGAACGCCTGGGTAAACGGCGTCGTCAGCAGGATCGCGAGGATCGCGCCCGCGCCGGTGAGGCTCGTCCACGGATGCCCCCACAGCCGGAACCCCGCCGGCGGGCCGTGGCGGCGGCGGAAGGCGAGGTGGGTGACGAAGATCATCCCCCAGGTGAACAGCGCGCCGAAGATCGAGATCGCGATCATCACCCCGAACGCCGCGTCCGGCCGCCAGGCGTAGACGGCTGCGGCCACCGCGATTCCCATCGCCGACACCAGCAGCGCGGCGGTCGGCACGCCGCGCGCGCCGACCCGCGCCAGCGCTGCGGGTGCGAGGCCGCTTTCCGCCAGGCTGAACAGCATGCGCGAAGCGGTGTAGAGCTGGCTGTTCATCGCCGACAGCGCGGCGATCAGCACCACCGCATTGATGACGCCTGCGGCATAGGGCAGCCCCGTCGCCCGCATCACGGTGACGAACGGGCTGGTCGCGGTGCCGGCCGCGGTCCAAGGCACCAGCGCGAGCATCACAGCCAGACTGCCCAGATAGAAGAGCGCGAGCCGCAGCATGGTCGAGCGGAAGGCGCGGACGATCGCGCGCTCGGGATCGGCCGCCTCGCCGGCGGCGACCGCGATCATCTCTATGCTGAGATAGCTGAAGATCGCGACGATCACCGCGGTCCAGATGCCGGCGATGCCGTGAGGCGCGAAGCCGCCGTGCGCGGTGTAATGCGTGAGGCCGACGCCGCTGCGCGCGATCACCCACAGGCCGATCGCGATGAAGGCGACGATCGCAGCGATCTTGATCGCCGAGAAGACGTATTCGACCGCACCGAACAACCGCACGCTGGCGCCGTTCACCGCCAGCAGCGCAAGGCCGAAGCCGGCGATCCACCACAGCCCCGCCACGCCCGGCGCCCAATAGCGCATGTAGACCGCGACCGCGGTCACCTCCGTCCCGATCGCGAGGATGATGCAGGCGACATAGGCGTAGCGGACGAGGAAGCCGGCGAAACGGCCGAGATAGCGTTCGGCAAACAGCCCGAACGACCCCGTCGCCGGATCGGCGACGGTCATCTCGGCGAGGCAGCCCATCAGCGCCAGCGTGATGGCGCCAGCGATTCCGTAGCTGACCAGCACCGCCGGCCCGGCGAGCCCGATCGCGAAGCCGCTGCCGAGGAACAGGCCGGTACCGACCGCGCCGCCGATCGCGATCATCGCGAGCTGGCCCGGCCCCAGCGTGCGCCTGAGCGCGCTCATCTTAGAAGCTCGAATCTGGGGTCACTCACAGGAGCCGCCTTCCCCCTCGTCACCGCGGGCTCGACCCGGGGTCCCGCTTTTCCGCTGCCACAAGAAGCGGGACCCCGGCTCAAGGCCGGGGTGACGGGTCGAGTATAGGGCATCGCAATGGGTACTACTCATGCGACGGACTCGCTGCGCGATCAGCCGATCAGCAGCCCGGCGAGCGCCGCCGACATCAGATTGGCGAGGCTGCCCGCCGCGAGCGCGCGCAGGCCGAGCTTGGCGATCATCGGTCGCTGGTTGGGGGCGAGGCTGCCGGTCACCGCCATCTGGATCGCGATCGACGAGAAATTGGCGAAGCCGCACAGTGCGAAGGTGACGACCGCCACCGTCCGCGGCGACAGGCCGGCCTGCTTGCCGAGATCGATATAGGCGACGAATTCGTTGAGCACGATCTTCTCGCCGAACAGGCCGCCGGCGATCCCCGCCTCGTTCCACGGCACGTTGAGCAGGAACATCACCGGCTGGAAGACATAGCCGAGCAGCGCCTGGAAGCTGAGGCCGGGCAGGCCGACGAGGCTGCCGAGGCCGCCGAGCAGGCCGTTGGCGAGCGCCACCAGCGCGACGAAGGCGAGCACCATCGCGCCGACCGCGACGGCGAGCCGCACGCCGGTCTGCGCGCCCTGCGCTGCCGCCATGATGATGTTGGCGGGCTTTTCCTCGTCGTGCGTCGCTTCGGGCAGCGGCTCTCCCGGCGTGCCTTCCGGCAGCAGCGCGGCGGGGCCGGCGCCGCTGATGCGGCTCTCCGCAAGGTGGATCTGGCGGTTCTCGTCGGGCAGGTCGCCGAGCGGCAGTTCGCCCTCGGGCGGTACGCTGCGGTCCGGCATGATGATCTTGGCCATCAGGATGCCGCCGGGCGCCGCCATGAAGCTCGCGGCGAGCAGATATTCGATGCGGATCCCCATCGAGGCGTAAGCCGCGAGGATGGTGCCGGCGACCCCCGCCATGCCGCTGGTCATCACGGTGAAGAGCTGCGGCGGGGTGAGGCCGGCGAGATACGGGCGGATCACCAGCGGCGATTCGGACTGTCCGACGAAGATGTTCGCCGCCGCGCAGAGCGATTCGACCTTGGAGGTGCCGATCACCTTCTCGATCGCGCCGCCGACCCAGCGCACCACCAGTTGCATGACGCCGAGATAATAGAGGATCGAGACGAGGCTGGCGAAGAAGATGATGACCGGCAGCGCGGCGATCGCGAAGCTCTGGCCGCCGATCTCGGGACTGGCGAGTTTGCCGAACAGGAATTCGGTGCCGCGCTGCGAATAGCCGAGCAGCGCCGACACGCCGGCCGAGGCGCCCGCGAGCGCGGCCCGCCCCGGACCCCAGTAGAGCACGATCGTCGCGATCACCGCCTGCAGCGCGAACGCCGCGCCGACGACGCGCAGCCGGATCGCGCGGCGATCGGTGGAAAGCGCGAAGGCGATGGCGAGAATGACGAGGATGCCGGCAACGCCGATCAGGATACGATGCATCGAAAAACCCGCGGGAAAGGAGCACGCGGCCCCCCGGCAGCGCGCGGGTCAGCATACACGTGGTTTTTTGCGTGGCCAGTCCGGAGTTTGCCGGGCGGCGGGGCGGCCGGGCGCGGTGAGGGAGAGGAGCGCGACCTTTCCCGTTCGCCCTGAGCCTGTCGAAGGGCGCGGTGCCTCACGCGTGACGCTCGTGGATGACGCCCTTTGACAGGCGCAGGGCGAACGGAAGCTCGGGCGTCGTCCTCAGACGAAGCCGAGGTTCCAGCCCGAAGCGTTGTAGTTGCCCATGTTGGGCAGCACCGTCGTCAGGTCGCCGTTGCCGACGCCGAACCAGCTCGCCAGCGTTGCGGCATATTGGTCGACCGCGATCGTCGGCAGCAGCCGGCCCTGTCCGACGTCGTCGGGCGTGCCGTTGCCCACGGCGGGCGGCGTGCCGTAGAAGCGGCGGCCGCGGACCGCGCCGCCCATGACGAGATGGTGGCTGCCCCAGCCGTGGTCCGATCCGTCGTCGTTGGATTGCAGCGTCCGCCCGAAGTCGGAGGCGGTGAAGCTCGTCACCTTGTCGGCGACGCCCAACGCGGCGGTAGTGTCGTAGAACGCGCGCATCGCGTCGGCGACCTTGCCGATCAGTCCGGGGTGCTGCGCGACGAGATTGTCGTGCAGGTCGAAGCCACCGATCGAGACGAAGAACACCTGCCGCTTGGCGCCGAGCTCCGAGGAGACGGAGATCAGCCGTGCGACCATCTTGAGCTGGTCGGCGAGGCTGTTGCCGGTCGGGAAGAGTGGGAAGTTCGTTGCGGGCGCGCCGGCGAGCGCGGCGCTGACCTGTGCATAGGTGTCGAGCGCGCGTTTGCTGACGCGGGCGTGCTCGCTCGCGAAGAGGTTGGCGTTACTGCCCGTCATCAGGCTGCGCAGCGTCGCCGCCGCGGTGGTCGAGCCGTAAAGTGAGGTCGCGTTGTTGATGAGCGCGATCGGGCCGCCGGTGCCGATTGCATATTGCACCGCCGATTTTCCGGTGAGGTAGACGGCATTGCCGCTCGCGTTGATGCAGGTCAGCGTCGATGCGCCGGTGCCCGACTGGAACAGGTCGCCGATCCGTCCGCCCCAGCCCGACGTGGCGCCTTCGGGATTGGACGCCTGGAAGTAGCTCTGCTGATCGTTGTGGCTGAAGAGTTTGGGGGGCAGGCGCACGCTGTTCGCCTGATATTGCGCCTTGGTCGTCGGCTGGACGAGCGTGCCGACGTTGAGCGCGACCGCGAGCTTGCCCTGGTCGAACAGCGGCAGCAGCGAGGCCATCGTCGGCGCCAGCGCATATTGGCGGCCGCCGGGCAGTGCGGTCGCCGGGTTGAGCAGCGTTCCCGCCAGCGACTCTCGGGTCAGCGCGATGTTCGAGCGCGCGGCGAGATAGGCGGCGTAGCTCGCCTGATCGTACGCGGGCAGCGTGTTCGCATAGTCGTTGCCGCCGTAGAGGAAGATGCAGACCAGCGCCTTGTAATCGGTCGCGGTCGCCGCCGCCGCTTCGCCGATCGCGGCGAGGCTGGTGACGAAGGGCGTCGCGACCCCGGCGACGCCGAGGGCGGCGGAGCGCTTGAGAAAGGCGCGGCGGGAGGCGTCTCGGGCGAAATCCATGGGGCTCACCGCAGGGTCAGGAAGTCGGGGGAGGCGAGCGTCAGCAGCAGCGCGATGCCGACGCGATTGGTCGCGGCGTTGGTCGCGGTGGTCGCGACGCTGTCGACCGCGGCGCGGATCGCCGTGACCGTGGCGGTGCTGAGCTGGCCGGCGGCGAGGACGAGGTTGATTTCGTCGAGGAGCGCGGCGCTGTCGGACGCCTTGGCGGTGAGGTCGGAATAGTCCGGCTTCATGTCGCCGGCGCCATTGGCGACCAGGGCCTGCATGTAATTGACGTAGGCGACGACGCTTTGTTCGTTGGTGATCTGAAATTCGGGCGCGACGAGGCCGGCGTTGCTGATCGCGGTCGCGGGCGGCGTGTAGGCGGGGCGGAAGAAGTTGAAGACGGTGCTGCTGCGTCCCATCGACTGCCCGAGCCGGTTGGACTGGCTGGATGTATCGCCAAAGGCCCAGGCGTTGGAGGCGGAGGCGATCTTGGCGAGGCGCGCCCAGGCGGTGAGCCGCATCACCGGTTCGCGCAGCTTGCCGGCGGTGGTGCTGGCGAGGGCGTCGTCGCTGCGGGCTTCGGTGTCGAGCAGGATCGCCTTCACCACCGCCTTCATGTCGCCGCGGACGCCCGACCCGCTGTTCGCGAAGACCGCGGCGACGCGGCCGACATAGGCGGGCGAGGGGTTGCTCGTGACGAGGCGCTGGATCAGCTGTTTCGAGACGAACGGCGGCAGGTTCGGATGCGCGAAGATCGCGTCGAGCGCGACCTTGATCGCCGCCATGCCGCCGCCGCTGGTCGAGGTGCCGAGGAAGCTGGCGGTGCCGGTTTCGTTGATCGCCGCGTTCATCACCAGCGGCTGGCGGTAGCGATCGGGCGTGGTGCTGACCGCGGTCGCGAGGCTCAGGCCGGTGAAGACGCGCGCCAGGCCGGAGACGTCGGCGGGCGTATAGGTTTCGAGCGGCACGCCGGCGTTCGTCTTGACGCTGCCGTCGGCGTTCAATTGGTAGAGGCCGAGCGTGAACAGCTGCATCAGCTCGCGGGCGTAATTCTCGTCGGGTTGCGCGCCCGTCGCCGGGTTGGCCTTGCGGTTGCCGAGGAAGGTGAGGAACGAGCCCATCGCCGCATTGGTGGTGATCGCGTCCATCAGCGTGCGATAGTTGCCGAAGGCGTTGTCGAGCAGCACGTCGACATAGGCCGCGGTCGCGAACTGCTTCCAGTTGAGGTTCACGCCCCCGATGCCGACGACGAGCATGTCGAGCAGCGCCATGCCGACGCGCTGGCGCAGCTGGTCGGGCTCGGCGATCATCTGCCGCCACATCGTCGCGTCGAAGCCCGTCTCGCCGTTGATATTGGCGGCGACGTTGTAGCCGTTGGCGACGAGCCAGTCCCAGTGCGAGGTCGCGCGCGGCAGCGCGAACTGGTCGTCGATCCAGCCTTCGTAGCGGCGGCTGACGACCGTATCGATCATCGCCCGGGTCGCGCCCATCGTGCTTTGCGCGAGGAAGCGGCTCGCCTGCGGCGCGGTGATCGCCGCAGGTGCGACGACGACCGGCGCCGAGGCGGCAGGCGGCGCGCTGCCCGACCCGCCACCACCGCCGCAGGCGGCGAGCAGCAGCGCGGGCGCGATGGCGCCGCCGAGCCGGAGCGCTTCGGCCCCGCCCGTGTCTTCGGCAGCGATGGCGAACGCGTCCGCGCCCGCCGGATCCCCGTCCAGCATCGTCTTGCAGTCCCCCCGACCGGCGCGCTCGAACACCCTCCCGCGAGCGCTCCGGACATATACCGGCAACATACAAGGACAGATGTTAACGGAGAAGCTTAACGCCGATCAGGCTGGCGCAGATCGGACCGGACTGGCCGCATGCGAAACGAAAACGCCCCGGGGTGAGCCGGGGCGTTATTCATTTTCTGAGGCGGGAGGCCGTCACGGGAGTAAATCCCGTGACGTCGATCGCGGCATGGCCGCGCCGGCCGGGCCGGGCGGGCTGTAGCCCGCCCGCCGTCAGTCGATCTTCGGCAGGGTTTCGAACTGGTGGTAGGGCGGCGGCGAGGAGAGCGTCCACTCCAGCGTCGTCGCGCCTTCGCCCCAGGGATTGTCCGGCGCCTTCGGCCCCGCGATCAGCGACCAGATCACGTTGACGAAGAAGATCGCCATGCCCGCGGCCATGATCTCGTAGCCGTGCGTCGCCAGCGTGTTCCACGTCGCATAGGCGTCCGGATAGTCCGGATAGCGGCGCGGCATGCCCTGGAGGCCCAGGAAGTGCATCGGGAAGAACAGCACGTTCACGCCGACGAAGAACACCCAGAAGTGCAGCTGGCCGAGGAACTCGTTGTACATCTTCCCGAACATCTTCGGGAACCAGTAATAGAAGCCGGCGAACAGGCCGAACACCGCGCCGAGGCTGAGCACGTAGTGGAAGTGCGCGACGACGTAATAGGTGTCCTGCATGTAATCGTCGATGCCGCCGTTGGCGAGCACGACGCCGGTCACGCCGCCGACGGTGAACATGAAGATGAAGCCGATCGCCCAGACCATCGGCGTCTTGAACGACAGCGAGCCGCCCCACATCGTCGCGATCCACGAGAAGATCTTGATGCCGGTCGGCACCGCGATCACCATCGTCGCGGCGGTGAAGTACATCTTCACGTTCACGCTGAGGCCGGTGACGAACATGTGGTGCGCCCACACGACGAAGCCGACGACGCCGATCGCGACCATGGCATAGGCCATGCCGAGATAGCCGAAGACGGGCTTGCGGCTGAAGGTCGCGATGATCTGGCTGACGATGCCGAAGCCCGGCAGGATCATGATGTACACTTCGGGGTGGCCGAAGAACCAGAACAGGTGCTGGTACAGGATCGGGTCGCCGCCGCCGGCCGGATCGAAGAAGGTCGTGCCGAAATTGCGGTCGGTGAGCAGCATCGTGATCGCCGCGGCGAGCACCGGCAGCGCGAGCAGCAGCAGGAAGGCGGTGACCAGCACCGACCAGACGAACAGCGGCATCTTGTGCAGCGTCATGCCCGGCGCGCGCATGTTGAAGATGGTGGTGATGAAGTTGATCGCGCCGAGGATCGACGACGCGCCGGCGAGGTGGAGCGACAGGATCGCCATGTCCACCGACGGCCCGGGCTCGCCATAGGTCGAGAGCGGGGCGTAGACCGTCCAGCCGGTGCCCGCGCCGCCGAAGAAGGGCGAGGCGAGCAGCAGGGTGAACGCCGGGATGAGCAGCCAGAAGCTGACGTTGTTCATCCGCGGGAACGCCATGTCGGGCGCGCCGATCATGATCGGCACGAACCAGTTGCCGAAGCCGCCGATCATCGCCGGCATCACCATGAAGAACACCATGATGAGGCCGTGCGCGGTGATCAGCACGTTCCACAGGTGGAGCGCGTGATCGAGGCCGCCGTCGCCGCCGGGCAGGAAGTTCGACCAGCTCTGGAGGTACTGGATGCCAGGATGCGCGAGCTCCGCGCGCATCAGGCCGGAGATCGCGCCGCCGATGATCCCCGCGACGATCGCGAAGATCAGGTAGAGCGTGCCGATGTCCTTGTGATTGGTCGACATGAACCAGCGGGCGAAGAAGCCCGGCTTATGGTCGGCGTGCGTGTCGCCATGGTCGCCGTGCGCGACGAAATGCGATCCATGGGGGGCGTGGAGGGCGGTATCGGTCATCTTACTGTCCCGCGTTGCCGGTGGCCGGATTGCCGGTCGCACCCTGGCTCGAAGTGGGGGCGACCGCGGTCGCATTCTCGGTCGGGCCGGTCGCGGCGTCGGCCGCATTGCCCTCCGCCTGCTTGGTCGCCGAACCCTCGGCGCCCGGCTGCGGGATCACCTTGTCCGACGGCGTGCCCGCCGTCGGCATCGTGCCGCCCTTGGCGCGGACCCAGGCGGCGAACTCGGCCGGAGGCACCGCCTGCACCGCGATCGGCATGAACGCGTGGCGCGCGCCGCACAGCTCGGAGCACTGGCCGAAGTAGAGGCCCGGCTTCTCGATGGTGAAGCTCGTCTCGTTCAGGCGGCCCGGCACCGCGTCGAGCTTGATCCAGAAGGCGGGGACCGCCCAGCTGTGGATCACGTCCTGCGACGTGGTGATGAGGCGGATCGGCACGCCGACCGGCAGCACGATGCGATTGTCGACCGCGAGCAGGCGGGGACCGTCGGCGTCGGTGCGGAAGCGCGCGCCCGGCGCCAGCGTCGGATCACCCTTTTCCTTCAGCAGGTTGGCGGTGATCTCGAAGCCGCCGTTGTCCGGGTATTGGTAACTCCAATACCATTGGTTGCCGATCGCCTTCAGCGTCACCGCACCCGCCGGAGCCGGCTTGAACTGCGCCTGGAGCAGGCCGATCGACGGCACGGCGATGAGCACCAGGATGACGACCGGGGCCAGCGTCCAGATGATCTCGATCGCGGTGTTGTGGCTGGTCTTCGACGGGATCGGGTTCGCCGCCTTGCGGAAGCGGACGACGACCCAGAGCAGCAGCAGCAGCACGAACACGCTGATGACGGTGATCAGCGGGAACAGGATCGAATCGTGAAACCAGTGGGCGAACTGGCCGTTGCGCGTCACCTGCGGCTGGAGGCCGATGCGGCCTTCGACCGGATGGCCGACGCCGGGCTCGATCGTCGCCGCCGGCGCGCCGTCCTGCGCGAGCAGCGGCGATGCCGGTGCGGCGGGCGGCGTGGCGGCGGCGGTGGTCGGTGCCGTGTTCGATACGCCCGCCGGTGCGGCGGCGGCCTGCGGTTTCGGTGACGCCTGCGCGGCGGCTCCCATGCCTGCCAGCGCCAGCCCTGCGGCCAACGCGATCCCTGTCAACCTGTTGCGCATGCGTGTCGTCACCCCGTCCTATTCCCTCGCCCGCCCGGCGTACGGGCCGTTCCGGGCGCGGAAATTGCACCCCTTTTGCCATGGCCTATACGATGGGGTGCGGTCCGCCTCAAGCGTCCCACCTATGTTTATGGCAAGCGGCGCTTGGCGAGGCGGTGGGGAGTTCCTATGGAGCGGCCATATCCGACGCAGTTTCGCGAGACGCCCCGAGATGACCGACGACGACGTGCTGGCCGAATTCCGCGCCGCGGACGCGCTGCTGGAAGGGCATTTCATCCTGTCCTCGGGCCTCAGGAGCTCGCGCTACCTGCAGTGTGCGCGGGTGCTGATGGACCCGCGGCGCGGCGCGCGCCTGTCCGAGGCGCTGGTCGCGCGCATCCCGGCGGAGCTGAAGGCGCGGATCACCGCGGTCGTGTCGCCGGCGATGGGCGGCGTCATCGCCGGTCACGAGATGGCGCGGGCGCTGGGCGTCGAGGCGATGTTCGTCGAACGGCCGACCGGCACCTTCGAATTGCGCCGCGGCTTCCGGCTCGAGCCGGGGCAGGCGGTGCTGATGATGGAGGACGTCGTCACCACCGGGCTGAGCTCGCGCGAGGCGATCAAGGCCATCGAGGCGGCCGGTGGGCGCGTCGTCGCCGGTGCCTCGCTGGTCGACCGTTCGGGCGGGAGCGTCGACCTCGGCGTGCCGTTCTTTCCGCTGATCCGGCTCGACGTGCCGACCTACGAGGCGGACGCTCTGCCGCCCGAGCTCGCCGCGATCCCGGCAATCAAGCCGGGGAGCCGGGCGGCGTGACCCCTCCCTTGCGCCTAGGCGTCAACATCGATCACGTCGCGACGGTGCGCAACGCGCGCGGCAGCGGCTATCCCGATCCGGTACGCGCCGCCATGCTGGCCGCAGCGGCAGGGGCGGACGGCATCACCGCGCACCTGCGCGAGGACCGGCGGCACATCACCGACGACGACATCGCTCGGCTGTCGGCGGGGCTGCCCATTCCGCTCAACCTCGAAATGGCGGCGACGGAGGAGATGCTGGGCATCGCGCTGCGCCACCGGCCGCACGCCGCGTGCATCGTGCCCGAAAAGCGCGAGGAGCGGACGACCGAGGGCGGGCTGGATGCCGCCGGGCAGTTCGATCACCTTGCCCCGATGGTCGCCGCGTTGCGGGAAGCCGGGGTGCGCGTGTCGCTGTTCATCGAGCCGGATGCGGCGCAGATCGACGCCGCCATCCGGCTGGGCGCGCCGGTCGTCGAGCTGCACACCGGCCGCTACGCCGAACTCGACGGGCCGGCGCGCGCCGACGAGCTGCGGCGGCTGGCGGATGCGGCGGCGCTCGCCGCGAAGAACGGCATCGAGGTGCATGCCGGCCATGGCCTCACCTTCGACAATGTCGGAGCCGTAGCGGCGATTCCGCAGGTTCGCGAGCTCAACATCGGGCATTTCCTGATCGGCGAGGCGATCTTCCTGGGACTGGAAGGCAGCGTGCGGCGGATGCGCGAGGAGATGGATGCGGCGCGTGGGTGATCGACCGATTCCTCTCTGCGCTGAGCGTGGGGCGGAGTCATGATCGTCGGCTTGGGATCGGACCTGTGCAATATCGAGCGGATCCAGGCGTCGCTCGACCGGTTCGGCGCGCGCTTCGAGCACCGCGTCTTCACCGATGCCGAGCGCGCGCGCGCGGCGCGGCGGCCGTTCACCAAGGCGGGAACGCTCGCCAAGCGGTTCGCGGCGAAGGAGGCGTTTTCGAAGGCGGTGGGCACCGGCTTCAAGGCGGGCGTGTTCATGAAGGACATCGGCGTCGTCAACGCCGCCTCGGGCGCGCCGACGCTGGCGCTGACCGGCGGCGCGCGCGAACGGCTTGACGCGATGATCCCGGAGGGCCACGTCGCCAGGATACATCTGACCCTGACCGACGATCATCCCTGGGCACAGGCCTTTGTGATCATCGAGGCGATCCCGGACCCCAAGGCATGAAGGAAGCGGTGTTGGACGGCAGCAAGCCCACCGAGACGGCGATTGGGGGAGGGGCGGCCGCGCCCGAGCCGGTCGCTGCGGCGCCGAAGAAGACCACCGACTGGTGGGGCGAGATCAAGGGCATCTTCTGGCTGGTGCTGATCGTGCTCGGCTTCCACAGCTTCGTCGCCAAGCCCTTCTACATCCCCTCCGAATCGATGCTGCCGGGCCTCCGCATCGGCGACCGGCTGGTCGTGTCGAAGTTCGCCTATGGCTGGTCGTTCGTCTCGCCGACGATCCCCAACCCGGTGGCGATCTTCAAGAGCCTGGTGCTGCGCGAGCCCGAGGAGAGCTGGAGCGTCGGCCTGCCCTTCGTCCACGGTCGCCTGTTCGGCAGCCTGCCGACACGCGGCGACGTCGTCATCGTCACGCCGCCGGGGACGCGCAACGACTATATCAAGCGCGTCATCGGCCTGCCCGGCGACACGCTGGCGGTGCGCGGCGGCACGGTGATCCTCAACGGCAAGCCGATCGCGCGGGGTGCGCTCCATTATGTCGACCTGCCGGTCGACACCAACAGCCCGTGCAGCGAGAGCGACTATTTCGGCGCGAAGCGGCCTGCCCCGAACGGCGGTTTCGTCTGCCACCTGCCGATCGTCACCGAGACGCTGCCGAACGGCCGCCACTACGACACCGTCGACCTGGAGCCGGACAGCCCCGGCGACAATTACGGCCCGGTCAAGATCCCCGCCAACCACGTCTTCCTGATGGGCGACAACCGCGACCGGTCCGCGGACAGCCGCTTCGCCCTGTCGCAACTGGGGCTCGGCGGTCCGGTGCCGTACGAGAATCTCGGCGGCCGCGCCGAATTCCTGACCTTCAGCCTCGACGGCGACGCGACGCTCAACCCGCTGACCTGGTGGGGATCGCTGCGCTCGGGCCGCGCCGGCCTGTCGCTGCACCCGGCGAGCGACCGATAGGATGAGCGGGGACGGGCCCGGTCCGGAGATCGTCCGCGATCCCAGCCCCAACGAGCTGCGCGATCCCTTCGTCCGGCAGGAGCTGAAGCGCGCGACCGTCTGGCTCGGGCTCGCCGGTGCCATCGCGCTGGCGGTGATCCTGGTCCAGCCGCTGCTCATCATCTTCGCCGGCCTCGTCTTCGCGGCCCTGCTCGACGGCGGCGTGCGGCTGCTCGGCAAGGTGCTGCCGATCGCGCGCGGCTGGCGGCTGCTGATCGTCGTGCTGCTGACGATCGCCTTCCTCGCCGGCACCTTCTACCTCACCGGCGTGCAGGTGGCGGACCAGTTCAGCCAGCTGCGCTCGACGCTGGAGACGCAGGCGAACCGCCTCGCCGGCTGGCTGAGCGCGCAGGGGCTGATGCCGGGCGCGTCCGACGTCAGCGGCATCGCCCGCCAGGCGCTGTCCTCGGTCGGGCGGATCACCTCCTGGGTCGGGACCGCGTTCGGCGCGCTGACGACGATGTTCATGATCGTCGTCATCGGCCTGTTCGTGGCGATCGATCCGCGCACCTACCTGCACGGGCTCGAATGGCTGGTGCCGCGGCGCAATCGCGCGGAATTCGCGCTCGTCGTCGAACGGATGGGCAAGACGCTGCGCAGGCTGCTCGCCGGGCGCCTGCTCGGCATGGTCGCCGAAGGCATATTGACCGGCATCGCCCTGTCGATCGGCGGCGTGCCGATGGCGATGATCCTCGGCATCCTCACCGGCCTGCTCGCCTTCATCCCCAATATCGGCGCCTTCATCAGCGGCGCGTTGATGATCGCGGTCGGCTTTTCGGCCGGGACCCACGTCGGCTTCTGGGCGATCGGCACCTATGTGATCGTGCAGGGCTTCGACGGCTATGTGCTGCTGCCGATCGTCGCCAAGAAGACCGTCGACCTGCCGCCGGCGCTGACGCTGGGTGCGCAGATCATGGCGAGCGCGCTCTTCGGTATCCTCGGCCTCGCGCTCGCCGATCCGATGACGGCAATGGTCAAGACCGCGCTGGAACGCCGTGCCGAGCGCGAGGGCGAGCGCGATTCAGGCGAGCGCGTCGAATAAGGCGAGATAGCGCTCGGCGGAGTCGGTGCCCGGCTGCGGCACGGGCGCGGGACGCGGCGCGTCGAGCCAATGGGTCAGCGCGGCGGCGAGCGCGCGGGGATCGTCCGCGGTGACGATGCTGCCGTGCGCGGGGGTCGCGACGATCTCGCGCACCGACGGGCTGCACGCGGTCGCCACCACCGGCGTCCCCACCGAGAGCGATTCGCGCAGCACGCCCGGCACTCCTTCGTAATCCGACGCGAGGGCGAGCACGTTGGCGGCGGCCATGACCGGCAGCGGATCGTCGACATGGCCGGGCAGGTGGATGCGGGCGGTGAGGCCGGCGTCGTCGATCTGCCGCTCGAGCGCGGGGCGCAACTCGCCTTCGCCGAGGATGACGAGCTGCACGTCGTCGGGCAACGACGGTGCCGCCGCGATCAGCCGATCCCAGCGTTTCTGCGGCGCGAGGCGACCGACCCCGAGCACGACGCGGCCGCGGGGCAGCGCATAGCCCGGCGCGGCGGCATCGTACGGCGCGGGCGGGTTGGGGATGACGCTGGTCCGTAATTCCATGCGGGTCGCCCGCGCCGCCTGCGCGGCGGTGGCCGGCGTCATCGCGACGAGGTGGTCGAGAAAGCGGCCGTGCTGCGCAAGCCACAGGCGATGGCCGGCGCCGAACAGCCGACCGTGATCGCCGCGCCGGGTCGCGTTGGACATCTTGGCGACGATCGGCGGGCAGTCCGCGCCGAGCCGCGCGCGCAGCCAGGCGGCGACCAGGGTATAATGGTTGCCCGGACAGAAGATCGCGTCGGGCCGCAGCCGCCGCACCAGTTCCGGCAGCCGGAACTGGCGGGCATAGCCACGGCCGCCGAGCGATTCGAGCGCAAGGCCGGGCGGGATCTCGCGCGCGAGCGGCCCACGCGAATCGCCGATCGCCAGCGTCACGCGCCGTCCCGCCGCCAGCCAGCCGCGCGCCAGCCGAAGCTGCGCGCGCTCGACGCCGCCCCCCGAAAGGTCCTGGGCAAAGGTCAGAATATGTTGGGCCGCCATGTCTCGGCCATCGCCTTGCCACAGGACCGGGTGACGGGACAGTGAAAGGAAATTCATGTGCATGGCAGGGCGATTGACGGTAAGCGGCGACACCATCATCGTTCGGACCAACGGGTGCAGATCGACCATAGCGCAGGCCGTCCCCACGCCGAGATCGTGCCGCCCTCCCCGGATATCGCGGGGCTCCAACCCTTGAAGACCATCCGCAGCCGCTGGCCCGCAATCATCGGCGGGCTGGTCACGCTCGCCATGCTGGCGGGCCTCGCGCACGAACTGCTCAATGCGGGTCTCACCGGGCTGGAGCGCGCGACGCCGCGCAATCCACTGTTCTACATCGCCTTCGCCGCGCTCTATTTCGTGCCACCGGTGGCCGATTACGTCATCTTCCGCCGGTTGTGGCGCATCCCGCTCGCCGGCCTCGTCGCGCTGATCAAGAAGCGGATCGCGAACGACGTGGTGATGGGCTATTCGGGCGAGGCCTATTTCTACGCCTGGGCGCGGGCGCGGGCGCAGCTGGTCGCGGCACCGTTCGGCGCGGTCAAGGACGTGTCGATCCTGTCGGCGATCGCGGGCAATGCGGTGACGCTGGCGATGATCGCGATCGCGCTGCCGGTCGGGCGCAACCTGATCCCGCCCGAAATGATGCGCTACGTCTACGGGTCGCTGGCGGTGATCTTCGGCACGTCGCTGCCCTTCCTGATCTTTTCGCGCAAGGTGTTCTCGCTGCCCCGGGCTGAGCTGTGGATGGTGTTCGGCGTGCATTGCGCGCGGCTGATCCTCGGCGCCTTCTTCCTGGCGCTCGCCTGGGCGCTGGCGATGCCGAGCGTCGCGCTCGGCACCTGGCTGTTCCTGTCGGCGGGGCGGATGCTGTTCTCGCGCCTGCCGCTGCTGCCCAACAAGGACCTGCTGTTCGCCAATTTCGCGATTCTGATGATCGGCGAGGACCAGGCTCTCTCGGAGCTCATCGCCTTTACCGCGGCGGCGGTGCTGCTGGTCCATGCGCTGTTGATCCTGGGCTTCGGCCTGCACCATCTCGCGACGAGGAAGCAGGCATGAAGTCGGTGGCGTTGACGGTGGCCGCGCTGATGCTGAGCGTCCCGGCGGGTGCGCAGGTGCTCGGTAGCGACGAGGCGGCGTGCAGGCCGGGCGGCGGACCGGCGATCCTCGCCAGGGTGATCGGCCTCAAGGACCGCAACGGCCGGGTGAAGCTCGAACTCTATCCGGCGAACGAGACCGACTTCCTGGAGGACGACAACAAGCTCGTCGCGCAGGGCAAGACGTTCCGCCGCGTGTGGACGGCAATACCGGCGAGCGGCCCGGTCGACGTCTGCATCCGCGTGCCGCGCCCCGGCCGCTATGCGCTGCTCGTCACGCACGATCGCGACGGCAAGAACAAGTTCAACTTCTTCAAGGACGGCGCCGGGTTTCCGGGCGCGGGCAAGGTCGGCATGTCACGGCCCAAGCTGGCGCAGGCGATCGTCGACGTCGGCGAGGGAACGGCGGAGCGCGTCATCCGCATGCAATATCTGCGCGGGATCATGAGCGGGTTCGGTCCGCTGAAGGACAATTGAGGGCGGGCCATGCGGATCGTCGACGTCAACGAGATCTATTCGCCGACCGGCGGCGGCGTGCGCACCTATATCGATCGCAAGATCGAGGTACTGGCCGGCATGGGCCACGAGCTGATCGTGCTCGCGCCGGGCCGCGAGGACCGGATCGAGGAACGGCCGGGCGGCGGCGCGGTGCATTACATCAAAGCGGCAGGCATGCCGTTCGACGCCAATTACGGCCTGTTCTGGGATGCCGAACCGCTGCACCGCCGGCTCGACGCACTCGATCCCGACGTGGTCGAGAATTGCTCGCCGTGGAAGAGCGCCTGGATCGTCGCCAAATGGCGCGGCCGCGCGATCCGATCCTATTTCATGCACAACGACAATCTCGAGGCCTATCCCAAGCGCTGGTTCAAGCAACTGGCGTCGGGCAAGCGGATCGAGCGCGCGTTCTCGTGGTACGACCGTTACCTCGGCCATTGCCTCGACCAGTTCGACACCGTCGTCACCAATGGTCCGGCGCTGACCCGCCAGCTCGCCGCGCGCGGCGTGCATGTCGACGCGACCATGCCCCTCGGGATCGAGCGGGGCCATTTCTCCCCTGCGCTGCGCGACGAGACGCTGCGCACGGCGCTGCTCCAGCAATGCGGACTGCCGCCGCAGGCACACCTGCTGCTCGGCGTCGGCCGTCACCATCCCGAAAAGCGTTGGCCGACGGTGATCGACGCGGTGCAATGCGTCGGCGCGCAGGCGCCGGTGGGGCTCGTCATCCTCGGCCAGGGAATGGATACCAAGACGCTCGAGCGGCATATCGGGGACAATCCCCACATCCGCCTGTTCAAGCCCGTGTACGACCGCCGCCGACTGGCGACGATCATGGCGAGCGCGGATGCCTATATTCACGGCTGCGGCACCGAGACGTTCGGGCTGGTGCCCGCCGAAGCGCTGGCGAGCGGCACGCCGCTGATCGTCCCCGACGGCGGCGGCACCGCGGAGATCGCCGATCCGCGTTATGCCGAGGTCTACGAGCAGCGCGATGCGCGCTCGTGCGCGGACGCGATCCTCAGGCTGCTCGCACGCGACCGGCCGATGCTGCGTCGCGCGGCGCTGGTCGCCTCTGCCAAGGTGCGCACCGACGAGGAGCATGCCGCCGACCTCGTCGCGCATTATGCGGCGGTGATCGCCGCCAAGGATCAGGCGGCAAGAAGGTCCGCATAGGCCGCCGGGCGATGCCGGCGGAAGGCGGCGAAGGTCGTCGTGATGCTGGCGAGCAAGGCCGGCACGCCCGTGTCGCCGGGATGCACCGCGATCCGCACGTTGCGCGTCGGCTGCAACGCATGGCGTAGCGCGCCGGCGGCGGCGAGCGAGCTCAGCTGGCGCATGCGGCTGCGGCTCGCCCAGGTGATGACCGGCCCCCGCGCGACGACGTCGCCGCCCGGACGCCAGACGCGAGCGTGATCCTCGGCGAGGGCGAATCCCGCGTCGGCGAGCGCGGCGCGGGCGCCCTCCGAATAGAGCCAGGCCGGCGCGATGAAGCCAGTCGCGGCGCGGCCGGTGATATCCTCGACCAGCGCCTTGCCGCGGCGCATGCGCAGCAAGGCCTCGGCATGGCTGAGGCCCAGGAACTCGCCCTCGCCGGCGGTCATGTGCTTCGCCTTGAATGCGGCGGTGCCGGCGGTGTGCGCGCTGTCGTCGCGGTGCGTCCAGCCGTGGACGAACATCTCGATCCCTTCGTCGGCCCAGCCGCGCAGGCGGGTGGCGAAGGCGGGGGTGATCGGC
>JBKBTU010000003.1:26784-31674 GCA_046290715.1 Sphingomonas sp.
CACCGGCCAGCGCCGCGGTGAGCAGCAGCGCGGGCGTGTAGCGCCGCCGCCAGCCTGCGCTCCCGAGCATCCCTGCCGCTGCCGCACAGGCGGGGAGCAGGATCGGCAGCGCATAGTGATCGAACCACGGGCGGAAGACGAGCACGCTGCCGATCGCCACTGCCAGCCACAGCGCAAGGAACCGCCGCTCCGCGGCGCCGGCATCGGGCCGGGCGCGGCGCAATGCCAGTATCGCCAGCGAGACGATGGGCGAGACGATCAGGATCATCTGGCCGAGGTTCTGCGCCAGCTCTCCCAAGGGATCGGGATTGCGGTGGAAGACCGACAGGAAATTGGCGTAGGCGAACGCGTCCCACTGGCCGATCCAGGCGTACCAGGCTGCGGCGAGCGCGGTCGGCGTCAAGGCGAGGACGATCAGCGCCGCGCCATAGCAAAGGCTTGCGAGCGGCCGCCGCGATGTCCGCCAATCGACCGCGATCAGCCACAGCCCCAGCGCCACGCCTTCGAACACGACCGAATATTTGATCTGCAAGGCGATACCGATCAGCGCCATCGCGCCGAGCCCGCGGGCTCGCGTGGTGCGCGGCGGCAGGATCAGCGACACCGCGGCGATCGTCAGCAGGTTGTAGAAGACCGGCGACTGGCCGCCCTGGCCGCCGAGCAGCACGAGCCACAGGAGATAGGCGATCCCGCCCGCTGTCGCGCCTGCGGCATAGCCGGCACGATCGGCCAGGCGCGCGACCAGCCAGGCGGTGGCGACGGCGCTGGCGAGCGCGAGCAGCTGGTACGCCCAGATGCCGGCGGGGAAACCCAGCCGGGCGGGCAGGGCGTAGAGCAGGAACAGGCCGATCGGCTTGCGGTCCCAGATGTCGACGAACGGCAGCGCGCCCTGCCACAGGCGATCGCCGACGACGAAGTAGAATTCCTCGTCGACATGGACGACCGGGTTGCCGAAGGTCAGAGCGCGCGCGGCGATCGCGACGAGCAGCAGGATCGGCAGACGCAGCCTTGGGTTGGCGAGGGCATGCATCAGCGGCCCCTAGCGGTGCGGATGTCGCCTGCCAACGCGCTCACGCATCCGTCGCCTTGGGCGGGCGCCCGCGCTTCGCCGGCACCGGCGCCTCCAGCTTCACGCCGCGGCGGGCGAGCGCCTCGCGCAACAGGCATTCGACCTGTGCATTGACGCTGCGCAGGTCGCCCGCCGCCGCGCGCTCGATCGCCGCGAAGAGCGCGGGATCGAGACGCAGCGGAAAGGCCTTTTTCGGCGGCGCGGCCATCCGGCTACTGGTACAGCGAGCCGGCGTTGACGACCGGCTGCGTGTCCCGCTCGCCGCACAGCACGACCATCAGGTTCGACACCATCGCCGCGCGGCGCTCGTCGTCCAGCTCGACGACGTTCTTCGCCGACAATTGGTCGAGCGCCAGTTCGACCATGCCGACCGCGCCCTCGACCAGGGTCGTGCGCGCCGCGACCACCGCCTGCGCCTGCTGCCGGCGCAGCATCGCGCCCGCGATCTCCTGCGCATAGGCGAGATGGGTGAAGCCGCATTCGTCGACGGTGATGCCGGCCACCGCAAGCCGCGCGATCAGCTCGCCACGCAGTTCGCTGCCGACCTGGTCGTGGTTGCCGCGCAGCGTCACCTCCTGATGCTCGTAATCATCATAGGGGTAGCGCGAGCCGATCGTGCGCACCGCCGCCTCGATCTGCACGTTCACGAACGCCTTGTAATCGTCGACGTCGAACAGCGCCTGCGCGGTGTCGGTGACGCGCCAGACGACCTGCGCCGCCATCTCGATCGGGTTGCCGCGCAGGTCGTTGACCTTGATCCGGTCGGAAATGACGTTGTTGGCGCGCACCGACACCTTGCGCCGCATCAGCCACGGCAGCACCCAGCGCAGGCCGGCGATGCGATCGGTGCCGGCATAGCTGCCGAACAGCGTGATCGCGGCCGCCTGATTGGGTTGCAGCATGTAGAAGCCGGCGGCGATGAAGGCGGCGCCGAGCGCGCAGAGGATCGGCACGACCGAGAGGATCGGCGGCGCGAGCTCGGCGGCCAGTCGAACGACCATGACGACGCCTATGACCACCAGCACCGCGGCGATGGCCAGCATGGTATAGCCGCTCGCGGTCGCCGCGCGGCGTTCCTGCGATTGTGTGAGACTCCCCTGTTCCACGCTTGATCCTCCGATAATGTGATATCACATTTATATCGGATTATTTGAGCACGCAAGAGCCCCAATGATCGTCATCCCCGCGGAGGCGGGGATCCATAATCACGACGTTCGGCGATGGAGCCGCACCGTCAGCCACTATGGATCCCCGCCTGCGCGGGGATGACGAACGATAGAAGAGTGTGTGACGCTCAGTTGAGGACGACGGTCACCGCGCGGCGGTTCTGCGCCCAGCTCGCCTCGTCCGACCCCAGGGCAACCGGGCGTTCCTTGCCGTAGCTGATCGTCGTCAGGCGGGAGGGGTCTATGCCCTTGGCGACGAGGTAGTTTTTCGCGGCGTTGGCGCGGCGATCGCCGAGTCCGAGATTGTACTCGCGCGTGCCGCGTTCGTCGGCATGGCCTTCGATCGTCGCGCGGACGTTGGGATAGCGTTGCAGCCACGTCGCCTGGCTGTCGAGGATCGCGCGCGCGTCGGCATCGACGTCGCTCTGGTCGAGGCCGAAGAGGACGGTGTTGGAGGTCACCGAGCGGCGGAAGTCGGCGTCCGAGCCGGGAACCACGGCGTCGCTGACCGCACCCGACGACGGCGGCGGCGTGTTGAGGCCGGCGGTGTTGTCGACCGGGGGCGGGGGCAGCTGCTTGGGCTTGCTGGCGCAGGCGGCCAGCGAGGCGAGCGCCGCCGCGGCGAGCAGGGTGTGGGTGAGCTTGGCCATCGTCGTATCTCCCGTCAAAAAGAACGTTTCGCCCCCGAAACTCCCCTGTTGCTAACGCTTTACGGCCGCAAGGGTCCCCAGGCGGGATCCGATCCGTCGAGCGGCGTCGGGATGCGGCGCTCGACCTGGCCGGTGAGGTCGACCATCCACAGGTCGGCCTTGCCGCCGCTGCCCGAGCCCGATCGGTAGAAGGTGATGACGCGGCCGTTCGGCGACCAGCTCGGCCCCTCGTCCTGTCCGCCGGTCAGGATCTTCTCGCCCCCGCCCGACGGCGACATCGTGCCGATGCGGAAAGATCCGCCCAATTTGGTGAAGGCGATGAGGTCGCCGCGCGGGCTCCATACCGGAGTCGCATAGCGGCCGCCGCCGAAGCTGATCCGCTGCTGCCCCGAGCCGTCGGCGTTCATCACGTAGATCTGCTGGCCGCCCGAGCGGTCGCTCTCGAAGACGATGCGGCTGCCGTCGGGCGAATAGCTGCCGCCGGTGTCGATGCCGGGCGAGGTCGTCAGCCGCTGCGGCGTCCCCCCTTGCGACGAGACGCGATAGATGTCGGTGTTGCCGTTCTGCGCCATCGAGAAGAGGATCCAGCGGCCGTCGGGCGAGAAGCGCGGCGCGAAGGTGAGGCTGGCGTTCTGCACCACCCGACGCGGCCGGCCCGAGCCGAGATCGTAGACGTAGATCGACGGCCGGTCGTTCTCGTAACTCATGTAGACGATCGACTGCTGATTAGGAGCAAATCGAGGAGTCAGCACGATCGACTGGCCGTTGGTGAGGAAGCGGTGGTTGGCGCCGTCCTGGTCCATGATCGCGAGCCGCTTGATGCGCTTGCCCTTCGGCCCCGTTTCGCTGACGTAGACGACGCGGCTGTCGAAATACGGCCCTTCGCCGGTCAGCCGCGCATAGACCATGTCGGCGCATTTGTGGCCCGCACGCCGCCAGTCGGACGGCGAGACGACGAAGCCGGTGCGCTTCAGCTCGACCTTCGAGAAGACGTCGTAGAGGTAGCAGCCGATCGTCAGATTGCCGTCGGCGCCCGCGCGGACGAAGCCCTGGACGAGCGCCTGTGCGCCGGTGCCGCCCCAATAGTCGAACGCGGGGGCGTTGACCTCCTGGAAGCCGACGGGACGCAGCTGGTTGGCGCCGAGCGGGGTGAACAGGCCGGAGTTGCGCAGGTCGTTGGCGATGATGTCCGCCATCTGCCGCCCGAGCACGTCGGTCGAGCCGGCGGGCGTGTCGACTACCTGCGCGGTCGGCATCGCCGGAATCGCGATCGGCATCGGCGCCGAGACGCCGCCGGTGACGGAGACCTCGAGCGGCGCCGGACCCTGCTGGCCGGCGGCGGCAGCCTGGTCCTGCGGCGCGGGGGCGGGCACATCCTGCGCGATGGCGGGCGCGGCGAGGACGATGCCGAGGGCGGCGAGCAGGGAGCGGATCATGGGCATCGTCTGAAACCTCTTTACCTTCACTGGCACCAATCCCTCGTCACCCCGGACTCGTTCCGGGGTCCACGTGTCCGCGGCGGCTGGCCTCTCGCCGTCTGCGTAGACGCTTGCCGCCCGGTGGACCCCGGAACAAGTCCGGGGTGACACAGTGTGTGCGGCAGTCCTCACCGGATCTTCCACTGGAAGTTGATGTTGTTCCAGCCGCCGGACGGGGTCGAATAATATTCCGCCGGCAGCTTCAGCGGCGAGCAGCCCTTGAACGCGGCGACGCCGAGGTCGATCACGCGCTGCTTGTAGCGCTCGTTCTCGTCGGTCACGCCGGCCTGGCGGACCATGCGCGGGGTCGCGGCGAGCGTGCCGTCCTCGTTGAGCTTGAGGTTGAGGGTCGTCACGATCTCGTTGGCGCCGGGGCCCGGGTTGACCTGCCGGTCCGCGCACGGCTGGATCTGGCGCGCGATCGCCTGGACGATGCCCGCCATCGCGCGTGCGTCGATCTTGGCGGCGCGTGGCGCGGTCGAGGTGCTGGTCGACGGTTCGCTGGTCAGCCCCTCGAGGAAGTTTGC
>JBKBTU010000003.1:31770-34985 GCA_046290715.1 Sphingomonas sp.
TGCCCCGAGCCGCGAACCGCGCGGCTTGGCGGCCTTCGCCGTCTCGCTCCTCCCCGTGCCCTTGGCGGCGGCGGGCTTCGCCGGCGCGGCGGATGCCTTGGTCGCGGTCTTCGCGGGTTGCGCGGGTGCAGCCTTGGCGGTCTGCCTGGCGGGGGCGGGCTTGGGTGAAGGCTTGGCGGGCGCCTCTGCCGCCGGCTTAGGCTTGGGCTGCGGCTTCGCGGGAGCCGGCTTGGGCTTGGGGGCCGGCGCGGGTTCGGGCTTGGGCGGTGCGGGTTTCGGCGGCGCCGGCTTGGGCTGCGGCGCGGGGGCTGCGGGTTCCGGCTCCGGCTCGGGCCGGGCGGCAGGCTCGGGCGGCGGCGCGGCGTCTTCGGGCTCGCCCTGATCGGGGGCGACCGACTGCGCCGGCGGCGTCACCGCCTGCGGCGCGGTCGCTTCCAGCCCGACGTCCTTGACCAGGCTGACCTCCATCGGCGTCTGCTGGAGCTTTTGGGGGTTGGGCGTCGCGAGGAAGCCGACCGACAGCAGGCCGAAGAGCACGACGTGCCCTGCGACCGCGATGCCGAGACCGATCTTCTCCGCGCGATCCATCAGCGGCTGTTCCCGCCTTCCACGGTGAGCAGCGACACCCGGTTGAGCCCGGCACGGTTGAGTTCGCCCATCACCCGCATCACCCGGCCATAGTCGAGCGCGCGATCGGCGCGCAGGAACACCTGCGGCGGCTCGCCCCCCGCCTGGACGGTCGCGATCTGTTCGAGGCGCTGCGGCAGCGCGGTCTCGGCGATCTCCTCGTCATCGAGGAACAGCTTGCCCGACGCGTCGATCGACAGCTGCACCGGCTTCTGGTCCTGGTCGAGCGCCTTGGCCCGGCTGTCGGGCAGGTTGACCGGCACGCCCGCGGTGAGCAGCGGCGCGGTCACCATGAAGATGATGAGCAGCACCAGCATGACGTCGACCAGCGGCGTGACGTTGATGTCGGCGACCGGCGCACGCCGCCCGCGGCCGCGCTGCGAGGGGAGGTTCATGGCCATTAGATCCTCCCCGTGCCGGAGAGGCGTGGGACGACGCCGCTCACCGCGAACCGTCCAGCTGGCGCGAGAGGGTGGTGTGGAAGCCGTCGGCGAAGCGATTGAGCGCCGCCTCGATGCGGTTCACGCCGTGGCTGAAGCGATTGTAGGCGATCACCGCGGGGATCGCGGCGAACAGCCCGATCGCGGTCGCGAACAGCGCCTCGGCGATGCCGGGGGCGACCACCGCCAGCGACGAATTCTGCGCCTGGGCGATGCCGGTGAAGCTGCGCATGATGCCCCACACCGTACCGAACAGCCCGACGAAGGGCGCGACCGAGCCGATCGTCGCGAGGATGTTGAGCCGGTCGCCGATCCGGTCGATCTCCAGCGCTGCGGCGGCGCCCATCGCGGTCGCCAGCCGTTCGCGCGTGCCGCCCTTGTCGATCGTGCCGCCCGCGGTCGAGCGGCGCCATTCCTTCACCCCGGCGACGAAGACGCGGGCCGAGGGCAGATCCTTGTCCCCTTCCGCCTTGTAGAAGGCGTCGATGTCCTCCGCCTTCCAGAAGTCGCGCTCGAAGCCGGCCATGCCCTTGCGGATGCGTCCCAGGCGGCGCCAGAAGGCGATGATCAGCGCCCAGGTCCAGATGCTCGCCAGCAGCAGCCCGCCCATCACGATCTTCACGACCACGTCCGCCTGCAGGAACAGCGCGACCGGCGACAGCGTCGCCGCATCCATGTTGAACACCGGATTCATGAAGAGGTCCCCTGCCAGATCAGGTTTTGATAGATATTGACCCACGCGGCCGGTTGACGCTTCGGCCGCCCCGACGGCGCGACCAGCGCCGCCGTGACATCGGCCTCCGTCAGAACAAGCGGACCGCGCCTGACTGTTTGATGAATGACGACGCTGGCGGCGCGCACGGCGCTCACGCGGCTGACGACGAGCAGCGCATCGTCGAGACGCGCGGGCGCACGGTAGCGGATGGCGAGGTCGGCGACCGCGTAGACGCCGTCGCCCGCGTCGTGGACGCCGCGCTGGTCGATCCCGGCGAGGCGCAGCATGTCGGAACGCGCGCGCTCCATGTAGCGCAGGTAATTGGCGTGGTAGACGACGCCCGACAGGTCGGTGTCCTCGAAATAGACGCGCACCGGGAACCGGTGCTCGCGTCCTTCGAAGCGGCCTGCCTGCGGCTGGTCGGTCGCGTCCTCGTCCATAGGAGCGCGGCGTTAACCGAACCGTGCGCCAGGGGAAACCCCTGCGCGGGCGGGATTGCTGGGGATCAGTGCGTGACGGTGCCCGGGTCGGCGAAGACGCTGGGGTCGAGCTCCAGCCGCGGACGCGGAGCGGGCGTCGCTACGGGCACCGCCTGCACCGCGAGCACCGGCTGGGTCGCGACGTTCATCGCCATCCGCGTCGCCGCCGCGCGCTCGGCGCGCCAGGCGTCGAAGGCGGCGTAGAAGTCGGTGAACGGCTTTTCGAGGACGGCGAGGCGGCCGGCGGCGAAGGCGGGCAGGTCGGCGGGCGCGACGCTGACGCTGTCGGCGAGCGTCGCCGCGGCGGCATTGCAGAAGGCGTCGTGCGCCGGCACCTGGCTGAAGAAATTGTAGAGCCGCGTCATCTGGTCGTCGTAGCGATCCTGCCAGTCGCCGCCGCCGCTCCTGAACTCCGCGGCGAGGCGGGTCTGCGCGGTGGCGAGCGCCGCCTTCTGCCGGGTCAGCAGCGCGTTGTAGCCGGCGACGATCGTCGCCTCGTCCGGTCCGCGGCAGGCAAGCGCGGCGACGTTGAGCGCGGCGCGCAGATGCCAGACGGCGCCGTCGGACGACAGGTTGCGGTTCGGCGTGGCGTAGCGGCCGTCGGCCATCAGCGCGGGAATCGCCATGCCGGCATAGCCGCCCTTGGGCATCGCCAGTGGGGCGGGAGCGGGCGTCGGAACGGGCGGCGGGGCGAGCGCCACCACCTTCGGCTTGACCGCGCAGCCGGCGAGCAGTGCCAGGCCGACCGCGGTGAGAGCTATGTAACGGCGCATCGCACGAATCCTTCCCTGCCCCCCGGCAGGCGCGGATCATCGCGCGGGAATGGTTAACGCGGGGTAAGGATGCCCCCAAATTCCTCCCCGGTACGGGGAGGGCGTGGCGGCGTGGTGGAGGGGCAGCCCCAGGCGACGGTCCTGCTTGGCTGCGCCTCCGTCAGCGCTTTGCGCTGCCACC
>JBKBTU010000399.1:0-1356 GCA_046290715.1 Sphingomonas sp.
CGATGTAGAGGTCGGTGATCGGCACGACTTCGCGGATGCGCTGGATGAAGGTCACGGGCGGGATGTCGAGCGAGATCCAGGCGAGCAGGCCGCCGCCGATGATCGCGATCAGCGACGAGTAGAAGCCGAGCAGCGGCATCAGCAGCACCGCCGCGATCGTCCGCGGCAGCACCAGCGCCTCCATCGGCGACACGCCGATGGTGCGCATCGCGTCGATCTCCTCGGTCAGCTTCATCGTCCCGAGCTGCGCCGCGAACGCGGAGCCGGAACGGCCGGCGACCATGATCGCGGTCATCAGCACGCCGAGCTCGCGCAAGGTGAGGCGACCGACGAGGTTGATCGTGAACACCTCCGCGCCGAACTGGCGCAGCTGCACCGCACCCTGCTGCGCGATGACGATGCCGATCAGGAAGCTCATCAGCCCGACGATCGCGAGCGCCTGCACGCCCACCACCTCGAACCGGTGGACGGTGGCGTTGAAGCGGAAGCGGCTGGGATGGCGGATGACGTTGACGAAGGCGATCGTCGTCGCGCCGAGGAAGCCGAGCAGCCCGTAGAGCGTGCGGAACGTGACGACGACGGCATCGCCGATCTCGCCGAGCAGCTTGGTAAAGGCATTGGACGGCCGATCGGGCAACGCGACCGGCTGGTCTGCGGCGACGACCTGATCGAGCAGGTAGCGGCCGTCCTCGTCGAGCCCATCGATCTGCGCGTCGTGACGCGCGGCGAGACGGTGCACGACCCAAGCCCCGACAGTATCGATTCGCCCGACTTCGCTGAGGTCGATCCGCTCGATCGGTCCGGCGAGAGAATCGAGCCGATCCGGCAACTTGCCAAGCGTACGCAGCAGCAGGTCGCCGGAAAAGCGAACGGTGCCGCCGCTGTCCTGCTCGAATTCGGCTGTGGCGCTCATCGCCCGCGCTTGTGCGGCAAGACGAGAAGGACGGCAAGGCGTTTGCGATATGCGACGGACGGGCGATCCGTACAGGCTTGGCTCACAACAGGACATCCACCGCGTGGATGGCGAGGCCGACGAGCCCGCCGACGATCGTGCCGTTGATGCGGATATATTGCAGATCGCGTCCGACCGCATTTTCCAGGCGGCTGGTGATCGTGCGTGCGTCCCAGCCGCGCACCGTCTCCGACACCAGCCGGACGATGCCGTCGCCATAATCGGCGGCGATGCCGACGACGGCGCGGCGGACAAAGCGGTTGATCGTCCGGGCGAGACGCGGATCGCCGGTCAGCGTGCCGCCCAACTGGCGCAGCACGTCGCCGAGCTGGCCCTGCATCGCGCTCTCCGGATCGCGGGCGATCGCGAGCAGCGCGGCGCGCGCGGATTCCCACAGGCCGTCG
>JBKBTU010000400.1:0-1348 GCA_046290715.1 Sphingomonas sp.
TGGTGAGGGTCGATCCCCGCATGCGCGGGGGAGCCCGGTGTGCCTGCTCGGCACTGGCAAGGGCCATGGGTCGATCCCCGCATGCGCGGGGGAGCCCGCTCAACACCAGGCGCCCGGTGTCGGTCGTGAGGTCGATCCCCGCATGCGCGGGGGAGCCGCGCTCACCCACGGGTAAGACGTTTCGCCGGTGGGTCGATCCCCGCATGCGCGGGGGAGCCCCTCGCTCTCCAGATCCTCCGGGTGCTGGGTGCGGTCGATCCCCGCATGCGCGGGGGAGCCATCAACTTATCATCGTAGGACGGGTTGACCATGGGTCGATCCCCGCATGCGCGGGGGAGCCAAGATCGTGCGGCTGTCGGACGCGCGCTCGCAGGGTCGATCCCCGCATGCGCGGGGGAGCCTGGTCGCCCGGTAGGGGTGTGATGGAATTTTGGGGTCGATCCCCGCATGCGCGGGGGAGCCATGACCCATTGCGCACAGCGCAGATCATCAGCGGGTCGATCCCCGCATGCGCGGGGGAGCCATGGCTTCGTCCGTCGCCTTCCAGACGGCCATGGGTCGATCCCCGCATGCGCGGGGGAGCCCCGGAACGCTGGTGCGCACGCCGACCGGCCGCGGGTCGATCCCCGCATGCGCGGGGGAGCCGGCGATTCCTTTAGCCCGCGCGACGATATGTAGGGTCGATCCCCGCATGCGCGGGGGAGCCGCCCGGTAGTCGTAGATCGGCGCCTCCGGGACGGGTCGATCCCCGCATGCGCGGGGGAGCCTTGTCGCGGCTCAAAGGGTTGACCAGGTTTCGGGGTCGATCCCCGCATGCGCGGGGGAGCCGGGTGGATCGAGCGCATGGCCGCGCAGGCCAGGGGTCGATCCCCGCATGCGCGGGGGAGCCCATGCGAAAAACGCTCAACCCAATGGCATCCACGGTCGATCCCCGCATGCGCGGGGGAGCCAGATAGCGGTCCCTCATCTCGACTCCTATTTGAGGTCGATCCCCGCATGCGCGGGGGAGCCCCTGTAGCGATGGACCCCGACCCGAAAGACACGGGTCGATCCCCGCATGCGCGGGGGAGCCTATTTCAGCTTCACCAGCACCACACACTTCGCAGGTCGATCCCCGCATGCGCGGGGGAGCCCCTCCGCTGGCATCGGCGCGCCGATCTGTACGGGGTCGATCCCCGCATGCGCGGGGGAGCCTGGCAGGTTTGTCGGTATCCCCGACGCTCCTGCGGTCGATCCCCGCATGCGCGGGGGAGCCTGCTTTCGCCATGTCGGGGGTTAAGGTGGTGGGGGTCGATCCCCGCATGCGCGGGGGAGCCCATGAAGCAAGTAATCCAGCTCGACGAACAAG
>JBKBTU010000401.1:0-1313 GCA_046290715.1 Sphingomonas sp.
CGAAACCTCGACGCCGGCGCTGACCGCCGAGACCGATATCGACGCGCTGATCGCCGGCATCGACGCCGATACGTCGTGCGTCGTCGTGCAATATCCCGACATCCTCGGCCGCATCGCCGACCTGCAGCCGCTCGCCGATGCCTGTCACGCCAAGAAGGCGCTGCTGATCGCGGTCGTCACGGAGCCCGTCGCGCTCGGTGCGATCCGCTCGCCGGGCGAGATGGACGCGGATATCGTCGTCGGCGAGGGCCAGTCGCTTGGCGTCGGGCTCCAGTTCGGCGGGCCGTACGTCGGGCTGTTCGGCTGCAAGGACAAATACGTCCGCCAGATGCCGGGGCGGCTCTGCGGGGAGACGGTGGATGCCGACGGGCGCCGCGGTTTCGTGCTGACGCTCTCGACGCGCGAGCAGCATATCCGCCGCGAAAAGGCGACGAGCAACATCTGCACCAACTCCGGCCTGTGTGCGCTCGCCTTCTCGATCCACATGACGCTGCTGGGTGAGAAGGGGCTGCGGCGGCTCGCCGGGATCAACCATGCCGGCGCCTGCCGTGCCGCCGATCGCCTCGCCAAGGTGCCGGGCGTCGAGTTGGTCACCCAGACCTTCTTCAACGAATTCACGCTGAAGCTGCCGCAGGAGGCGCGGCCGGTCGTGCGCCGCCTCGCCGACCGCGGCATCCTCGCAGGTGTCTCACTCGGCCGGCTCTATCCGGGCGAGGATTCGCTCGCCAACGGTCTCGTCGTCGCGGTGACCGAGACGACCAGCGCGGAGGATATCGAGACCTTCGCCGCCGCACTCGAGGAGGTTCTGGCATGAGCATCAATCAGAGCGGCTGGCGCCCCGAAATGACCGCGCGCGGCGGCGAGGCGGCCCCGACCTTCACCGGCAACAAGGCCTTGATGCTGGAAGAAGCGCTGATCTTCGAGATCGGCGATACCGAGACGACCGGTGTCGATTTCGCCGAGGGCGACGTCGCCGGATCGCGGCTGGGCGACCTCAGCCGCAAGGCGCCGATCGGCCTGCCCGGTCTCGCCGAGCCGGAGGCGGTGCGCCACTACACGCGGCTCAGCCGGCAGAATTATGCGATCGACCTCGGGCTGTTCCCGCTCGGCTCGTGCACGATGAAGCACAATCCGCGGTTGAACGAGAAGATGGCGCGGCTGCCGGGCTTCGCCGACGTGCACCCCTTGCAGCCGGTCGACACGGTGCAGGGCGCGCTCGAGGTGATCCACCAGCTCAGCAACTGGCTGGTGACGCTGACCGGGATGACCAGCGTCGCGATGAGCCCCAAGGCCGGCGCGCATGGCGAATTGTG
>JBKBTU010000402.1:0-1272 GCA_046290715.1 Sphingomonas sp.
CTTAACGGAAACGATCCACTCCCATCGTTTCGATTTCTGCACCCCTGAAAAGATCGCCATGCTGCCGGATCGCTACATCACGATCGCCGGGTAGGACAGACGACCCGCTTTTCGCGCCTGCCGACAGCGGCTTGGCCCGCGGGCGATCCTATCGCGCGCGCGGCTTCCAGGTGACGACGCGCCAGAGGTAGCCGAGCACGATCGCCACGGTGATCGCGATCGCCAGCGGCCCGACATAACGGTCGAGCTCGCCGAACCGCGAGCCGAGGTAGAGACCCGCGGCGGCGAGGAGTGTGTTCCAGATCAGGCTGCCGGCGAAGGTCCAGACGAGGAACCGCCACAGCGGCATGCAGGTGATGCCCGCCGGCAGCGAGATGATCGTTCGGAAGGTCGGCATGAAGCGGAAGACGAAGACCACCCAGCCGCCGTGATGGACGAAGAAGCGGTGCAGTCGCTCGACATCCTCCCACTCCATCGTCAGCCAGCGGCCGTGCCGCTCGACGAACGGCCGGAAACGCCGATAGCCGAGGTGGCGGCCGATCCAGTACCAGAAGTAGTTTCCCGCGGTCGTCCCGGCTGTGCCCCACAGCACGAGCGGGACCATCGCCATGTCGCCACGCGCGACCGCCATGCCGCCGAGGCCCATGATCACCTCCGACGGGATCGGCGGGACGATGTTTTCGAGCGCCATCAGCAGGAAGATGCCGACATAGCCGCCCCAGGCGATCCCGTTGAGGATGAAGTCGGTCATGCGCTGGGCGTAACGGCGCGGGCCTCAGCCCCGTTCCGCGACCTTTCGCTCGATCGCGTCCCAGATGAGGCCGGCGACGTCGGTGCCGTCGAACCGTTCGATCGCGACGATGCCGGTGGGGGAGGTGACGTTGATCTCGGTCAGCCATTCGCCGCCGATCACGTCGATGCCGACGAACAACAGCCCGCGCCGCTTCAGTTCCGGCCCGAGCGCGGCGCAGATCTCGCGCTCCCGCGCGGTCAGCTCGGTCTTCACCGCCGAGCCGCCGACCGCCAGATTCGAGCGGATCTCGCCAGCACCGGGCAGGCGGTTGATCGCCCCCGCGACTTCGCCGTCGACCAGGACGATGCGTTTGTCGCCCTCGGCCACCGCGGGCAGGAACGCCTGGACCATGTGCGGCTCGCGCCAGGTCTGGTTGAACACCTCGATCAGCGCGGACAGGTTGGCGCCATCGCTGCCGACGCGGAAGATCGCCTTGCCGCCGTTGCCGTGCAGCGGCTTGACGACGATCTCGCCATGCT
>JBKBTU010000403.1:0-1272 GCA_046290715.1 Sphingomonas sp.
CCGCGCCACAGCCTCTTCGGCCGCGCCGAACTGGTCCGCAACGACGAGCTGTTTCCCGAGCACAGCCACCCGCTGCACGACCAGCCGTTCCGCGTCGCGCGGTTCGAGGGCGGCTATGCCTATCGCATCCCGCTGAGCGAGAAGGTAACGCTGGCGCTCGGCGGGTCGGTGGCGGCCTATGCCAAGCCCGCCGCGCTCGACCCCTATTATGGTCAGAGCCCGGTGAGCGGCACCGCATTCGCCAAGCTGACGCTCGGCGACTGACTCGATACCGTCATCCAAAGCCATTAGGGGCCGCCGTCATGCACTGGATCAGGACATTGGCGGCGGCCTCAATTGCCGGGCTGCTCTACGCCTGCACTACCCCGCCCGCGATCGCGCCCGCCCCGCCTGCGCCGCCGGTCGAGCAACGCGCGCCGGTGACGATCCTGATCGGCATCGACGGCTTCCGCCCCGATTATCTTGACCGCGGCGTCACTCCGGTGCTGTCGCAACTGGCGGCGCAGGGCGTGCGCGCGACGATGCGCCCGTCCTTCCCGACCAAGACCTTCCCCAATTTTTACACATTGGTCACCGGCAAACGCCCCGACCGCCACGGCATCGTCGGCAACCGCTTCGAAGACCCCGCGCGACCGGGCGAGCGGTTTACGATGGCGGCGGAGCAGCCCTATTGGTGGGATCAGGCCGAACCGCTGTGGACCGCCGCCGAAAAGGCCGGGGTGCAGACGGCGGTGATGTTCTGGCCCGGTTCCGGCATCGAGATCGGCGGTATCCGTCCGCATGACTGGCAGGCGTTCGGCATGGCGGTGACCGGACGCCAGCGGGTCGATGCGATCATCGACTGGCTCCGTCGCCCCGCCGCGACCCGGCCGAAGCTGCTTGGCCTCTATTTCGACACGGTCGACACGGCCGGACATCGCTTCGGCCCGGATGCGCCCGAGACGAACGCCGCAGTGGCGGAGGTCGACGCGCTGATCGGTCGCCTCACGCGCGAACTCGCCGGTCTGGGACAGCCTGCCAACCTGATCTTCGTCGCCGACCACGGCATGGCGGCGGTGGACGAAAGCCGCCGCATCCAGCTCGACACCGTCGCCGCCGCAACCGACTTCCGAACGCTGGAGGAAGGACCCTATGCTGCAATCGAGCCGCAGCCGGGCCGGGACGCAGCGCTGGCCGCCGCGCTGCTGAAGTCGCATCCCCATATGGAATGCTGGCGCCGCACGGACATTCCCGTGCGGCTCCATTATGGGCGCAACCCCCGCACCCCTTCCT
>JBKBTU010000404.1:0-756 GCA_046290715.1 Sphingomonas sp.
GGGGGGCCGCGCTTTGGCGGCGGAGGACGCGGGCCGGGGGGCGGCGGATTTGGCGGGGGTCGCGGCGGCGGCCCCGGTGGCGCTGGCGGCGGTGGTCGTCTGCAGTTCGGCATCTTCCATACCGTTGCGCTGACCGACCGGATCGAGATCCGCGATGGGCTTCCCGCGCTCGACCTGCTCGATGGGTCTGCAACGGGCAGCCGGGGCGGGTCGCCACGCCACCAGGTCGAGGTGCGCGCCGGGGTGGTCCGCGACGGCATCGGCTTGCGCCTCAATGCCGACTGGCAGAGCGCGACGCGGGTCGATGGCGGCACGACCGGGACGGGGCAGCTGCGCTTCGACGATTTCGCGACGGTGGGGTTGCGGCTGTTTGCCAATCTTGGCCCGCAGTTCAAATTCGTGCGTGACAATCGCTGGCTGGCGGGAACGCGGGTGGTGCTGTCGGTCGACAATGTCTTCGACAACCGGCTGAAGGTGACCGACGCGACGGGCGGGACTCCGTACAGCTATCAGCCGACCGTGCTTGACCCTGTGGGGCGAACGGTGCGGATCAGCGTTCGGAAGCTGTTTTTCTAATCCTCCCCGTTCCGGGGAGGAATTACTTATCCAGCTTGCTCTTGCGATAGAGCAGGGTGATCGCGACGCGGCGGTTGCGCGGGTCGGCGGGGTTGTCGGCGATCAGCGGTTCGCGGTCGGCGACGCCCTCGATCCGCTCGAACCGTGCCTCGGGCACGCCCGCAGCGACGAGGCGCCGGC
>JBKBTU010000404.1:766-1254 GCA_046290715.1 Sphingomonas sp.
TCATGTTGGTCGGGTCGCCATAGCGCAGGCTGTCGGTATGGCCCCGGATCATCAGCGGATTGTCCGAATCCGCGATCGACTGGGCGACCAGCTGCACCAGCGCCGCGGCGTCGGGCACGAAGCTGGTCGTGCCGAGCGCGAACATCGAATAATCGGCGTCGTCCATGAGGTCGATCCGCATCCCCTCGCGCGTCGGCACGAAGCGCACCTGCTTGCCGAGGCGCGTCAAGCCATTGGCCTTCATCTTGCGCTCGATCTCGGTCTTCATCCTGGCGAAGGCCTTGCGATCGGCGGCGTCCATCGCCTCCTTGTTCTTGAGGCTGCCCTTCTCGCCCGTACCGACCCGATCGCCACCGGTCGCGCCGGCCGGGATGGTCATCGACCGCGTACCGGTCTGTTTGGCATTGGTCGGGTAATTGTCCTTGCCCTGGATCGCGTCGCCGCCGAACAGGCCGTTGGAGCCGGCGCTGTTCTGCTTGAACTCGATC
>JBKBTU010000405.1:0-1213 GCA_046290715.1 Sphingomonas sp.
GTCTCGCCCATGCTCTCCTTGCGATCGACGATCCGCGTCAGATAGACGCCCGCCTCCGCCACCAGCCAGCGGCCGAGCTCGATCGCGAACCGCGCCTCGGCGAGCGGCGCGGGCCGGGCGTCCAGGGCCTGCGCCAGCCCCTCACCCACGCGCTCGACGTCGAGACTCGCGTCACCCGCGAAATAGGGCACGCCGAATCCGCCGCCCAGATTGACGAGCGGCGGCGCCGCGCCCGCCTCCTCCGCCAGCCGCCCGGCGAGCGCGATCGTCGCGGCCTGCGTCTCGATGATCGCGCTCGCATCGAGCGCCTGGCTGCCGGCATAGATGTGGAAACCGCGCCAATCGACCCCCGCCTCCAGCAGCCGTCGCACCAGCGCGGCGGCCCGTGCCGCGTCGACGCCGAAGGGCGATGGCCGCCCTCCCATCTTCATCCCCGATCCGCGCAGTTCGACGTCGGGATTGACGCGCACCGCGATCCGCGGCGTGACGCCGAGCTTATCGGCCAGCCGGATCGCCCGCTCCGCCTCGCCCGACGATTCGCAATTCAGCGTCGCGCCGCTGCGGATCGCGCCGATCAGCTCGGCATCGCGCTTGCCGGGTCCGGCGAAGCTGATCGCGGCCGCGGGCTTCACCGCCAGCGCGATCTCCAACTCACCGCCCGAGGCGACGTCGAGACCGTCGACCAGCGGCGCGATCCGGTCGAGCAGCGCCGGCAGCGGATTGGCCTTGATCGCATAATGCAGATCGACGCGGGGAAACGCCGCCCGGAACCGCGCGACGCGTGCCGCGACGATGCCGGCGTCGTAGACGAACAACGGCGTCTCGCCCGTCCAGCGCTCCACCGGCTCGCCGGCGATCGTCAGCCCGCCCGATTGGCCGGCGAATTCCGGCGGCAGCGGCCCCATCGGCTTCATGGCATAAGCTCCTGCCGGATCGCGGCGCGATCGAACTTGCCGTTGGCGTTGCGCGGCAAGGTCTCTCGCCAGACGTAGCGCCCCGGCTGCATGAAGCTCGGCAGCAAGGTGCGCAGGCGCGCGCGCAACGCCTCCTCATGCGTGGAATCGCCCGCCAGCATCACCGCGATCCCCTGCCCCAGCCGCGCGTCGGGCACGCCGACCGCCACCGCCTCGCGCGCCTCGCGTCCCGCCAGCACCGCCTCCTCCACTTCCATCGGGCTGATCCGATTGCCCGCGCTCTTGATCATCTCGTCGTC
>JBKBTU010000406.1:0-1126 GCA_046290715.1 Sphingomonas sp.
CGAACTCGGGTTACCTGACCCGCCGCCTCGTCGACGTGTCGCAGGATTGCGTCATCGTCGAGGAGGATTGCGGCACCGAGCGCGCGCTGGAGATGAAGGCGATCGTGCAGGGCGGTTCGACGATCGCCTCGCTCGGCGAGCGCATCCTCGGCCGCACCACGGCCGAAGACGTCGTCGATCCGAAGACCAACGCGGTGATGATCCCGATCGGCACCCTGCTCGACGAGGCCATGGTCGCGAAGATCGAGGCGCTGGGCATCCAGGGCATGAAGATCCGCTCGCCGCTGGTCTGCGAATCGAAGATCGGCGTTTGCGGCAAGTGCTACGGGCGTGACCTCGCCCGCGGTACGCCGGTGAACATCGGCGAGGCGGTCGGCGTCATCGCGGCGCAGTCGATCGGCGAGCCGGGTACGCAGCTGACGATGCGCACCTTCCACATCGGCGGTGCGGCGCAGCTCAACGAGCAGTCGAACCTGGAGGCGCCGGTCGACGGCACCGCCCAGTTCCGCGATCTGCGTCTCATCGTCGACCAGCGTGGTCGCCGCGTGACGCTGTCGCGTTCGGGCGAGATCGCGATCGTCGACATGGACGGTCGCGAGCTGTCGACGCACCGCATCCCGTACGGCGCCTATGTGATGTTCGACGACGGCCACATGCTGTCGAAGGGCGATCGCATGGCGGAGTGGGATCCGTTCACCATGCCCGTCATCACCGAGAATTCGGGTATCGTGAAGTATCAGGACCTCACCGAGGGCAAGACGCTGACCGAGCAGACCGACGAAGCGACGGGCATCGCCCAGCGCGTCGTCACCGAATATCGCACCTCGTCCAAGTCGAAGGAGGATCTGCGTCCGCGCCTGACCCTCACGACGTCGGAAGACGGCGAGGCGGCACGCTACATGCTGGCGCCGGGTGCGGTGCTGTCGGTCGACGACAACGCCCAGGTCCAGGCGGGCGACGTTCTTGCCCGCGTGAGCCGCGAGTCCGCGAAGACCCGCGACATCACCGGCGGTCTGCCGCGTGTCGCCGAACTGTTCGAGGCGCGCGTACCGAAGGAGGCGGCGATCATCGCCAAGGTCTCGGGCCGCGTCGTGTTCGGCAAGGACTATAAGGCGAAGCGCAAGAT
>JBKBTU010000407.1:0-1057 GCA_046290715.1 Sphingomonas sp.
GGGGCGATCTCGTCCCAGCTGTCCGGGGAGAGCGCCGCGCTCATGCCGCCAACTCGCGCTTGCGCGCGCGTTCCAGCGTGGCAAGCCGCGCCAGCGGCGCTGCGACCCGCAGCCGCTCGGCCGCTTCGACCCGCGCGAGCCGCTTCAGCCGCGCGACGATCGGCATCGCAACCAGGTTGGCGAGCAGCGCGCCATAGAGCGTCGCGAGCAGTGCCACCGCCATCGCCGCGCCGATGCGGTCGGGATTGTCCATCGCGGCGAACATGCGCACCAGGCCCAGGATCGTGCCGATCAGCCCCATGGCCGGTGCGGCCTCGGCCACTCCGCTCCACAGCTCGATCACTGAGCGGTGGCGTTCGGCGCGCGATGCGGCGCGGTCGCGGACGATCGCGTCGATCTCGGAAGGGCTTGTGCCATCGACCGCCGCCGCGACCGCTGCCGCCATGTCGGGATCGTCGATCACCGACCGGTCGAGCGCGATCAGCCCATGGCGACGCGCAATCTTCTCCAGCGACCCGGCCTGTGCGATCAATGGCGCGGCGTCGAACGGGCGGCGCAGCAGCGTCCTTAGCGCGACCCCTCCGCGCGCGACATCGGCGAGCCGGTGGCGCAGCAGCACACTCGCCGCCGTCCCGCCCAGCACGATGGCGAGCGCCAGCGGGTCGAGCAGCACGGATGCGTCGAGCGGGGCCAGCGCGGCAAGGTCGGCGGGTGCGGCACTATTCATGCGCGAGGGCTCTGCAAGCGCCGGGCCAAACGACGCGCGCCGCATGAAAGCCCGTCAGACAGGGCGACAACCGGCAAAAGCGGCAATCCCGCCGCCGCCGCCCGGCAATTCCTTGCCGCCCGCTTCGTCAGAACCGGCAATTGCGGCGATTTGCGGGCGCTTCCCGCAAACTGGCACGCCCATTGCTAGGAACCGTCCGAACATTGGCATGAGGACCGTTCATATGGGCAGCAACAGTCTCTTCGGGGTGCACGGCGCGGCGCTTCAGGTGCGGTCGCAGCGCATGGGCGTGCTCGCGTCGAACATCGCGAACGCATCGACCCCCGGCTA
>JBKBTU010000408.1:0-1050 GCA_046290715.1 Sphingomonas sp.
ATGCGCATCGTCGAGCTGGAGGCGCGGCGCGACGCGCTCGACCAGACGCTGATCGATCTCGCCAAGCTGGAAGGCGAAGCCCTCGCCCGCGTCCACGCGCACGAGCCCCACGCAAAGCGCGCCTGATCCATTCCTTCGCCTGTCGGGGAGGAGACAATGCTTGGTCGCAGGCTTTCGCGCCTGTAGAGCTTCCCCATGCCCGATCCGCGCGAAACCGAGCTCGTCCTCGATCCCAAATATGACGCGTCCGGCCTCGTCACCGCCGTCGTCACGACACGCGACGGCGTAGTGCTGATGGTCGCGCACATGAATGCCGACGCGCTCGCCGCGACGCAGGCGAGCGGCGAGGCGACCTTCTGGTCGCGCAGCCGGCAGCGGCTGTGGAAGAAGGGCGAGACCTCGGGCAACGTCCTGCGCGTGGTCGAGGCGCGGATCGACTGCGACCAGGATGCGCTGTGGCTCAAGGTCGACCCCGCCGGCCCCGCCTGCCACACCGGCGAACCCAGCTGCTTCTTCCGCCGCATCGAGGGCGGCAAGCTGGTGCGCGGGTGAGGGGAGGGGGCGTCCAAATTTCTCCCCCAGCTTGCTGGGGGAGGGGGACCGCCGCCGAAGGCGGTGGTGGAGGGGCCGCCCTGCAGAGGGCGGTGAGCATCTCGGCAAAACTCCGCGGTCTTCGTGGCGGCCCCTCCGTCAGCGCTACGCGCTGCCACCTCCCCCGTGGGGGGAGGAATTCCGCGATCCTCGCCACCCTCCTCCTCGCCGCCTGCTCGGGCAGCGGGCCTCAGCCGGCTGCGTCGCCGACGCCGCCCGATCTTGAAGCCGCGGCGGTCGAACGCGGACTGGTCCGCGATCCGCGGACGAGCGACGTCACCGGCCTCTACGCCCGCGACACCGACCGGCTGTGCGTCGTGCCGGACGGCACCGCCTATCGCGTCGGCGCGTTCGTCGATTATGGCGACAAGGTCAGCTGCACCGGCCGCGGCACCGCCGCCCGCTCCGGCTCCACCCTCGCGATCGAGTTCAAGGGGCGCAACGGCGAGACCTGCAGCT
>JBKBTU010000040.1:0-3055 GCA_046290715.1 Sphingomonas sp.
TCGAATCTCGCCGGCTACAAGGCGGTGCTCGACGCCGCGGCGGAATATGGCCGCGCCTTCCCGATGATGATGACCGCGGCGGGCACCGTCTCCGCCGCCAAGGTCTTCGTGATGGGCGTCGGCGTCGCGGGCCTTCAGGCGATCGCCACCGCGCGGCGGCTCGGCGCGCAGGTCTCCGCCACCGACGTCCGCTCCGCGACGCGCGAGCAGATCCAGAGCCTTGGTGCCAAGCCCATCTTCGTCGAGAACGTCGCGGGGATCGAGGGCGAGGGCTCGGGCGGCTATGCCGGCGAGATGAGCGACGAATACAAGGCGGCGCAGGCCGAGCTCGTCTCCGCGCATATCGCCAGGCAGGACATCGTCATCACCACGGCGCTGATCCCCGGCCGCCCCGCGCCGCGCCTCATCAGCGACGCGCAGGTCGCCAGCATGAAGCCGGGCAGCGTCATCGTCGACCTCGCGGTCGAACAGGGCGGCAACGTCGAGGGCGCGCGGGCCGGCGAGATCGTCGATCGGCACGGGGTCAAGATCGTCGGTCACCGCAACGTCGCCGGGCGCCTGCCCGCCGACGCCTCGGCGCTGTTCAGCCGCAACCTCTACAACTTCCTCTCGACCTTCTGGGACAAGGAGCACGGCCGCCCCGTGCTCGACGCCGAGATCGGCGACGCGGTGCGGCTGACGAGGCAAGGGCAGGTGGTCAACGCGCGGTTGCTGTCGTGACAAATCCTCCCCGGCACGGGGAGGGGGACCGCTCGGCGCAGCCGAGTGGTGGAGGGGGCGAGCAGCGCATGCTGCGTCCCGAAGTCGCGCTCGCCCGCAAGGCACGCCAGGACATGACTCTTCCGGAGGTATTGCTGTGGCAGCAACTGCGCCGGCGGAACATTGGCTTTAAATTCCGCAAGCAACATCCGGTCGGGGCGTACACGGCGGACTTTTACTGCGCCGAAAGCCGCCTGGTCGTCGAAGTTGATGGCGAGGTCCACGACCGAGGCGGACAGCCGAAGCGAGACGCCGTGCGCAACAGTTTCATGATGGAAAACGGGTACAGGGTTCTACGGATCGCGGCGACCGACGTCCTTCGCGACATGGAGGCGGTGACTGCCGCGATCCGTGCGCATGCGGCGCGCCCCCTCCACCACTCGGCTACGCCGAGCGGTCCCCCTCCCCGTGCCGGGGAGGAGTAAAGATGGATTTCGTCGCGATCCTGTCGATCTTCGTGATGGCCTGCTTCGTTGGATATTACGTCGTCTGGTCGGTCACCCCGGCGCTGCACACGCCGCTGATGGCGGTGACCAACGCGATCTCGTCCGTCATCATCGTCGGCGCGCTGATCGCGGGCGCGGCGGCGGGCAGCGCCTCGTCGAAATGGCTGGGATTGCTCGGCGTGGTGCTTGCCAGCATCAACATCTTCGGCGGTTTCGCGGTCACCAGCCGCATGCTCGCGATGTACAAGAAGAAGGACCGGCCGGCAGCGGCCAAGCATTGATTTCGTCACCCCGGCGAAGGCCGGGGTCCACTCATCCACTTGCGCACGCGGCGCGGTGGATCCCGGCCTTCGCCGGGATGACGGTTGGGGGTTGAATGGAGCAGGTAGCAGGCAATTCTTGGGCGGCGCTCGCCTATCTGATCGCCGGGGTGTGCTTCATCCTCGCGCTGCGCGGCCTGTCGTCGCCGACGTCGAGCCAGCGCGGCAATCGCTTCGGCATGATCGGCATGACCATCGCGGTGGTCACGACGCTGGTGACGCACGTGCCGATGCAGGCGGTCGGCCTCGTGCTGACCGACCCATCCGGCGTGGTCGCATCCACCGGACCCTTGTTCGAGCGGATCGACTTCGTCACCGTCCTCGAGATCCTCGCCGCGATCGGCATCGGCGCGGTCATCGGCATCGCCACCGCCCGGCGCATCGCGATGACCGCGATGCCGCAGCTCGTCGCCGCCTTCCACAGCCTCGTCGGCCTTGCGGCCGTGCTGGTCGCCTGCGCCGCCTACCTCAACCCGATCGCCTTCGGCATCGCCGACATGGTGGTGCCGATGATCGGCCAGCCGTTCGCCGCCATCCATCAGGTCAGCCGGATCGAGATGGGCATGGGCGTCGCGATCGGCGCGATCACCTTCTCGGGCAGCGTCATCGCCTTCCTCAAGCTGAACGGCAACATGGGCGGCAAGCCGATCATGTTGCCCGGCCGCCACGCGATCAACCTGGGCGTGCTCGCCGCGATCCTGCTGCTGGTGGCGTATTTCACGCAGGACCAGAGCCCCTGGATCTTCTGGACGATCACGATCCTCAGCTTCGCGATCGGCTTCCTGCTGATCATCCCGATCGGCGGTGCGGACATGCCGGTCGTCGTCAGCATGCTCAACAGCTATTCGGGCTGGGCCGCCGCGGCGATGGGCTTCACGCTGCACAACAGCGCGATGATCATCACCGGCGCGCTGGTCGGCTCGTCGGGCGCGATCCTCAGCTACATCATGTGCCGCGCGATGAACCGCAGCTTCATCAGCGTCATCGCCGGCGGCTTCGGCGCGGAGAGCGGCAGTGGGGGCGGCGACGGCGCGAAGGTCGACCGCCCGTGGAAGCGCGGCAGCGCAGAAGACGCCGCCTTCCTGATGAGCCAGGCCGAACAGGTCGTCATCGTCCCCGGCTACGGCATGGCGGTGGCGCAGGCGCAGCACGTGCTGCGCGAAATGGCCGACAAGTTGAAGGAGCATGGGGTGCGCGTCAAATATGCGATCCATCCCGTCGCGGGCCGGATGCCGGGCCATATGAACGTGCTGCTCGCAGAGGCGAACGTGCCGTATGACGAAGTGTTCGAGCTCGAAGACATCAATTCCGAGTTCGCGCAGACCGACGTCGCCTTCGTCATCGGTGCCAACGACGTCACCAATCCTGCCGCCAAGACGGACAAGACGTCGCCGATCTACGGCATGCCCGTGCTCGACGTGGAAAAGGCGAAGACGGTTCTCTTCGTCAAGCGTTCGATGGGCGGCGTCGGCTATGCAGGCGTCGACAACGACGTCTTCTACATGGACAATACGATGATGCTGCTCGCCG